>CAZZED010000001.1:0-7405 GCA_964653115.1 uncultured Candidatus Saccharibacteria bacterium
CCCTTCTACGCTTCGCAGACGCGGGTGGTTCGCCATGTAGCGGAGACGCCCTTCCGCGTGACGGAAAATTTACTCAATAGTCTGACCGCCGGTGATCTTAAAGAATTCACCGCCCAACACCCCCAACTCTACGCCGAGGTCATCGAGGACGCGCATCAAGTGATTGAGAGTAAAACGATGCAGGTCAAGTTGAATCGCTACCTCACTCACACCCCCTACGGTAAGATGGCCAGTGAGGTTGAGTTGCATCATTATGTCAGTATCGGCTCGAAGAAGATTCTTGATCGTTTCCAAGAGGTGATTCGAGGTTCGATTCACCGCGCCCCGATTGAGTTCCATTCTTTTCCCTTCGCTCTCTACTCTATCTGCCGCGATCACTTTCGCGATCAAGAGCATCGCTTCATTATCGATATCGGGGCCGAGATCACGGAAGTTCTCCTTTTGTCCGACGATATTCTCTGGGAGAGTGTTTCCTTCCCCGCCGGTCACAATGGTTTCGTTCGTGAACTGACGGCTGGTCTCAACACCGTGCCTGAGGAAGCTCTCTCCGCCCTCCGGCTCTATCAATCGGGTAGTCAGAATAAGTTGGCGAATGGGCGAGTTCAGTCAGGGCTTGAGAAGTATCAACAAGTTTGGATTAAGTATTTCCGCCAGACACTGGAATCACTGTCGGCCGAGCACTTCATCCCCAAGGATATTCTAGCCATTGGTGATCCACTCACCACGCCGATTCTCCTCGAAGCCCTGAAGCAAGAAAAATATGACGAGATCTTACTCGGCGGTCACAATTTCAATACCACCTTACTCAATGCTTCGATTCTCGCCGGGCAATGTGGTTATCAGATTGGGACCTCGGCGATACAGGGCGAGCACTTGCTGGTCGGATCAGTTTTTTGTGATAAACTTTTAAACATCAAGTAATATGCCTAAAGATTTAATTGAAGACATCAAGCGACCGAAGCGCAGTTTGCAGGATGTTCTGCCCGCCGTTCGGATCGTGGCGGAAGAAAGAGCAAAGCCACAACCACAACCTCAAGTGTCATCGCGTCGTCGACATCACTGGGGGAGATGGTTGATTGTCATTCTTATCATTCTCTTGCCAATCGCTTATTTCATTTCGACCACCTTCGGCCAAGCCACAGTCACCATCACTCCGCGCCAAGCGCCCATCACCGTCTCTGGTCTCTATCGGGCCGTCAGTTTGCCTTCGGGGGCGGCCTCTTCAACGGTTCTCGGTTTTCAGACAATGACGGTCAAGGCGAAAGAATCGAGCACCGTTCCGGCCGGCGAGGTCAAGTCAGTGTCGGAGCGAGCCAACGGGACAATCACCGTCACCAATCGTTATAGCAAGACCCCGCAACTCTTGATTGCCAACACGCGCTTCGAAGCTTCCAATGGCAAGATCTACCGGATTCGAGAGGCCACGACCATCCCCGGGTATACCTTAACTGGCGCTACCATGGTCCCAGGGGAGTTCGTGGTGAAGGTTGTCGCCGATCAACCTGGGCCTGAATATAATGGTCTGCCAGCGACCTTCACCATTCCCGGTTTCAAGGGGAAGCCCCAATTCAACACCATCACGGCGAAGTCGAAGACTCCCTTTGCTGGCGGATTTGTCGGCGAGCGACGAGTGATTAGTCCGAATGATTTGCTCACGGCCCAGACTAAACTCGATAAAGAATTGAAGGACCGTCTTTTGGCGGAAGCGGGAAGTCAAACCCCAGATGAATTCGTCTGGTATCCCCAGAGTGTCTTCTGGCGGGCGGAGACGGTCAATGCTTCGTCAACGAAGGAGGCGACGCTCACGCGCCAAGTTGAGTTAGTGGTGCCCATTTTCTCTCGTCTAGAATTAAGTCAAGCTCTAGCTCGACGGACTCTTTCAGATTATGATGGGGCACCAGTTTTCGTGGAGAATCTCTCGAGCTTAGAGTTAGAGCCAAATAATTTAGCGGTTGATCCAGAGACAACTAAAGAACTGATCTTCTCTTTATCTGGAACAGGGACACTCGTTTGGCAATTCGATAAAACTAACTTACTTCAGGATTTATTGGGTCGCGATTCTGGAGATTATCAATCCATCTTTGTGAAATATCCAAGTATTGCTGGAGCCAAGGCGACCTTCAATCCACCCTGGCTCTTGCGTTTCCCCAACGAGGCTAGAAGGATCATCATTGAGACTGACTTGACCGGAAGTCAGGCCTCTGCTAAGATATCCGACACGACTAATCAGCCTGATATCACCAATGGTAATTAAGCCAAGCGAAACAACCCCAGGCGTCGTGCTGGAGGCCCTGCCGAATATCCTATTCCGAGTCGCCCTTGATTCGGGAACTGAGGTTCTAGCTTACTTGGCCGGTAAAATGCGTTACCATCGGATCAAAGTTTTAGTCGGGGATCGAGTCGAAGTTCTCCTCGATCCCTATGGTGGTAAAGGGAGAATCACCAAACGTTTATAAGTTTTAAATTAATTTTAGTACTGTGCAGGTTCGTTCAACGATCAAGAAGCGGTGTGCGGGGTGTCGGATGGTTCGCCGCCGCGGTCATCTGTATATTGTCTGTCGTAATAAACCTAAGCACAAGCAAAAACAAGCTTAAAATTTTTTAATTATGCGTATCGCCGGTATCACCATCCCTGATAATAAAAGACTCGACGTGGCTCTCACCTATATCTACGGGGTGGGTCGAAGTCGGGCTAAAACCATTCTCACCGACGTTAAGGTTGCACCAGAGAAACGACCCGGAGCCGTGACTCCCGAGGAAGAGAATCGAATTCGTCATGCGGTGGAAACTTTCAAGATTGAAGGAGCTCTCAAGCGAGAAGTTGGGGCCAACATTAAGAGACTGATCGACATCAAGTCTTATCGTGGCTCGCGCCATGCTCGTCACTTGCCTTCACGGGGTCAGAGGACCAAGACCAACTCCCGCACTCGTCGAGGCAATATCCGTAAGACTATGGGTTCAGGTCGAAAGAAGGTCGAGAAGAAATAATCAATCATATGGGTAAGAAACGCATTGTCGCTCAAGCCGGAACCACCACTGACGCCCCGAAGGCGGTGGGGACGGCTAGTTCGAAGAAGAAGTTCACCCACGGGGTGCTCTATATTCAATCCACTTACAACAACACCAAGTTGACTTTGGCTGATGGGGCGGGTCACGCTTTGGCTTGGTCCTCGAGCGGAGCGCTGGGCTTCCGTGGGGCCAAGAAGGGGACAACCTTCGCCGCCGGTAAGGTGGGTGAGCTTATGGCCGACAAGGCGACAGCGATGGGGATGAAGGAAGTGGAGGTGGTGATCAAGGGAGTTGGCTCTGGTCGGGAGTCATCGATGCGCGCCTTTGCCGGGAAGGGTATTAGCATTGTGGCCATCAAGGATGCGACGCCGGTGCCCTTCAACGGCCCTAAGCCCAAGAAACCTCGTCGCGTTTAATCAAATATTAATATGAAAACTGGACCAAAATTTAAAATCTGTCGGCGTCTTGGAGATCGAATTTTCCCCAAGTGTCAGACAACGAAGTTTGAGATCTCGGGCACTGGCGCGGCGAAAGGGGTTAAAACGGGTGGGCATCGATCACGTTCAGCCTCTGACTATGGTAGCCAGTTAAGGGAGAAGCAGAAGGCTCGCTACACCTATGGTGTGAACGAGCGACAATTCCGCAACTACGTTCGACGCAGTCGAGCAATTAAGACTGGTAACCCCCTCGTGAATTTGGGTCAGCTCGTAGAGTCTCGTCTTGACAACGTCGTCTATCGTCTCGGCCTCGTCCCTTCGCGCGCGTTCGCGCGACAAGTGATTGGTCACGGACACATTTTGGTTAATGGTCGTCGGCTCAATATCCCGTCCTACCACGTCGCGGTCGGGGATGTGGTGAGTGTTCGTCCCGGGAGCCGAGACAATGGCGTCTTCCGTGAGCTAGCGGAGCGTCTCAAAGAATACGAACCACCAGCTTGGCTTCTGTATACCGCTGATAAGGAGGCCAAGGTAGTAGCTTCTCCCGCCCTTGGAGCAACGGAGTCGAATCTTAACTTCAGCGCCATTATTGATTTCTATAGTCGAGTTTAATTTTTAATTAATATTAATAATATGATCGATTTAAATATCATTGTCCCATCGAAGCCTCGAATTATTACCGAAAACGGTAATCGTGGAATCTACGAGATCGAGAATCTCTACCCGGGTTATGGTCAAACTCTCGGCAATTCTCTGCGCCGAATTATCCTCTCATCGATGGTTGGCACGGCCATCACCACGGTTAAGATTGAAGGCGCGGCCCATGAGTTTACCACTCTAAAGGGGATGAAGGAGGATATGGTGATGGTGACGCTTAATCTCAAGAAGATTCACTTCAAAATGGCGACCGATGAACCACAAGTAGCAACGATTTCAGTTAAGGGGGCGAAGGTCGTGACGGCCGGTGATATTGAAGTCGGGGGTCAGGTGGAAGTGGTTAATCCCGAGCAGGTGATTGCCACTTTGACCGACAAGGGTTCCGAATTCAAGGCTGAACTCACGCTCGAGCGGGGGATTGGCTATGTTCAGAAAGAGATTCTTCAGGGTTCACGACCACCAGCGATTGGGACAATTATCCTCGATGCCTCCTTCACCCCAATTCGCCGGGTGAGTTATGAGGTGGAAAATATGCGGGTTGGGGATCGGACAGATTATAATCGCTTGCGTCTCACCATCGAGACCGACGGTAGCGTCACTCCCCATCTCGTGCTTGAGAAGTCAATTGAAATCATGATTAGTCAATTGAAGGCAATCATCGGCTTCAAGGAGGAGGTCGCACCCTTAGAAGATCTTTTGCCTGAAAAAAAGAAAACCTTGACCCAAGAAGTGGAGACGATAGCCGAAGCCACCGACAACGATTTTCTCAAGACTCGAGTTGAGGACATCGACTTCTCTTCGCGAGTAGCCAAGGCTCTCGCTGGAGCCAGTATCCGAACGATGGGGGGGCTCTCGCGGAAAAAGGAATCCGATCTCGAGTCCATCGATGGCTTGGGTCAAAAGGGGATTGAGGAAATTAAAGAAATCCTCGGTCGTCACGGCATCGTGCTCAAAGATTAATTCATGCGTCATCATAATCACAATCGTAAATTCGGACGAGAGACTAATGAGCGACGGGCCTTCCTCCGCTCTTTGGCTGTGAACTTAATTGCTCATGGTAAAATTAAGACGACACTCGCCCGCGCGAAGGAACTCCGCCCGCTGATTGAGAAGTTGGTGACGCGCGCGCGAATGGGGGATCTTCAGGCGCGACGCTTGCTTCTCGCTCGGCTCGGTCGACCAGAGGCGATGCAGAAGCTCATCAAGGAGATTGCCCCTCGCTACTTGAAGCGAGCGGGTGGTTACACCCGGATTACTAAATTGCCAGTGCGAATCTCGGATGGCAGTCCACAGGCTTTGATCGAATTTATATAAAAAAATATGCTTAAACAATACACGATTGATGCGACTGGTGGTTCTCTCGGCCGAGTAGCGTCTCGCACGGCGCTCCTTCTGCGAGGCAAGGGTGAAGCGAGCTTCCGACCGCATCTCTTGCCAGCAGTAGCCGTGACCGTGACCAATGTGGGGAAGCTCAAGATTCAGCCGGCGAAGTTGCTTCAGACGGAGTATCGTCGCTATAGCGGTTATCCGGGCGGTTTGACTTCAGAGACTATGGCCAGTCTCATTGCTCGACGTGGCTACCCCGTACTCTTCCGCCAGGCGGTGAAGGGGATGTTGCCGAATAATAAATTACGTCCACTAATTCTTAAACACTTAACCGTTACGGAATAATTTTTATGACCCCGACTAAAACCACCACTAAAACTAAAACGACCAAGCCAACAAAAACGGTGAGTCATTACACCGAAGCGGTTGGTCGACGGAAGACTTCGGTCGCTCGCGTTCGTCTGATCCCGAATGTGAAGCAAGAAATCACGATCAATGATCGCACTTTCGATCGTTACTTCTCCATTCCAGATCTGCAGAAGATCGTCTTGGCCCCACTCGCCCTCGCGCCAGCTACCGGTAAATTCTTAATTAGCGTCCATGTTCGCGGTGGTGGAATTCACTCCCAAGCCGAAGCGATCTCGCTCGGCCTTGCTCGGGCGCTCATTGGCATCGATCCGACCCTGCGCGTCGCTCTCAAGCAAAAGAAGTTTCTCACTCGTGATTCACGCATGAAAGAACGTCGCAAGTTCGGTCTCAAGAAAGCCCGCAAGTCCCCACAGTGGAGCAAGCGGTAGTTTGATTTTTAAAGTCGCACCGGCTAAGCTGGTGAGTGGAATAGTAAGATAGGTTGAGATCGTGTGATCTCAACTGAATCTCGGATCGCGGAGAAAAGGAGGAATCAATGATTACCAGTCTTTGTCTTGAACGAGCGGCTGAAATTGTGAGTTAATGCCCATTTCGGGTGCCTGATTTAAACATTCTGTGATATGGTGCAAGGGTATTTTACTTAAAAACTAATTCTCCATTTAAATATGTTCAAAAAAATGCTTGTTTTGCGAGGTCTACGCGGTAATCAAAAAAGGCAAAAGACGAGGACTCACTAGATATCACTGTCGTCAGTGCCATAAATCTTTTTCTAGCCGACGCCGATTTCAAGCCACGCAACAAAAGATTTGGCAGGAATATCTTTGGCACAAACAAACTAAACCCCAGTTGCGGGCTAAGCTTTCAATCGGTCGTCGGAAATTAGATCGCCTGTTAGACCAACACGAAACTCCATCAAAAATCCACCACCCTCGACCCGTGGTCGTCATCATGGATGCCACCTACTTCAGTCGGCAGGCCGGGATTCTAGTCGCTCGTGATCCGAATGAAAAAGAGAACCTCCATGTTCATGAGTTAGTCTCGGAAACTAAGGAAGAATATCGGCAAGCTCGAGTTGATCTCGAGCGGTTGGGCTACACCCTAGTGGCCGTGGTCTTAGACGGAAGAACGGGCATCCCAAAGGTTTTTGAAGGGATACCCGTGCAAATCTGCCACTTCCATCAATGGCAGATGGTGAGACGAAAACTGACCTTGAAACCTAAGTTGTCTTCGCATCAAGCGTTGTTTTCGATTGGTCGGCAAATCGGTTCGGTGACTGAAGAAAAATTGAAAAAATTACTTGATGTTTTTCAGAAACTCTTCCGAAAAGACTTAGATGAGAAGACCTACACTTGGGGCACTAATCGCTGGCGTTACACTCATGCTAAATTACGCTCGGCTTACGATAGTCTCCGGCGAAATCTCTCTCACTTGTACACGTATCAAAAGTATTCCACTTTAAAGATTCCGAACACCACCAATTCGTTAGATGGCTCCTTCAATGCGCTCAAGGCTCACGTCAATGTTCATCGTGGTTTAAACAAAAATCGTCGAGCCAAAATCATTAAAAGCTACCTTAGGCTCTAAGCACCCGAAATGGGCATTAAACC
>CAZZED010000002.1:0-3065 GCA_964653115.1 uncultured Candidatus Saccharibacteria bacterium
TTATCACCAGAATGTCACAACACCCGGTGTTGTACCTGAAGCCATGCCTTACATCGTCATCATCATCGACGAACTGGCCGACATTATGGCCACTTACCCGCGCGAGCTTGAGGCGGCGATCGTTCGTCTCGCCCAGATGTCGCGCGCCGTTGGCATTCATCTCATTCTCTCCACTCAACGACCGTCGGTGGAAGTCATCACCGGTCTCATCAAGGCGAATATCCCCTCGCGGATCGCGCTCCAAGTCGCCTCCCAAATTGATTCGCGGACCATCATTGATATGGCCGGTGCCGAGAAACTCCTCGGGGCTGGAGACATGCTCTATCTCGCTGGAGATATGTCGAAACCGCTTCGTCTCCAATCCGCCTTCATCTCCGAGCAAGAAGTGAAGGCGGTGGTGAAGTGGTTAACGGCTCACTACGGCGACGAGCTCGGCGACGAGATTATGATGAGTGAGATGGACAGTAGCACCGCAATCTCTAGCAATGAGGCAATCGGTGAAGAAGACCCGCTCTACGAAGAAGCTCGGGAGCTAGTGATCGAGACGGGCAAAGCCTCGGCCTCCTTCCTTCAGCGACGATTGAAACTTGGCTATGCTCGAGCGGCGCGACTGCTCGATGAGCTGGAGCAGCGTGGCGTGGTCGGTCCGGGGAGTGGCGCTAAGGCCCGCGTCGTTTACGGTCGGGGTGAATCCGTGACCGACAAAATGATTCTGGCTGACGAGCCCGACGAAATCGAAAATGGCAGCCAGAACTAAACTTAAATATCTCTTGATCGCCACCTTCGGCGTCGTAATTATCGGCTATGGTTCTTACCAAATGCGCGGACTCATCAACGGACCGAGAATCACCGTCGAGACTCCTCTAAATGGCTCGAGTCTCACATCATCACTCGTGACCATAAGTGGCCAAGCCAGTCGGGTGACTAAACTATTTCTAAACGGCGCGAAGCTTACACCTGATCAGACCGGTCGCTTCACCAGTCAATTGCTCCTGGCGACCGGTTATAATATAATCCAACTTGACGGCGAAGATCGTTTCGGCCGGCGAGTGGAGAAGAAACTGGAATTAGTACTTAACTAGTCTTTAATTTAAATATGTTCAAGAAACCAAAAGCTGAACCGAAGGAAATCGGCGGGAGCTTGGAACTGGCGATTAAAAATATTCAGGGTAAATTCGGCGAAGGCTCGATCATGAAGCTCGGTGACCGACCGAAGGTTGGGGTCGGCGCCATTTCGACCGGCTCGATCGGCCTCGACGCGGCGCTCGGGATTGGCGGTGTGCCTCGTGGTCGGATCATTGAGATCTACGGGCCAGAATCCTCTGGCAAGACCACTCTCGCACTTCACGTGGTCGCCGAAGCTCAGAGGGCCGGTGGGATTTGCGCCTTCATTGATGCCGAGCACGCTCTCGACCCTGACTACTCGCGGAAGATTGGCGTCAAGGTGGATGATCTCTTCATCTCCCAACCAGACTACGGCGAGCAGGCCCTCGAAATCGCCGAGAGTCTCATCCGCTCGGGCAAGATTGATGTCATCGTCATTGACTCGGTCGCGGCGCTCACTCCAAAAGATGAGATCGAGGGCGACGTTGGCGCCTATCACGTGGGCAAGCAAGCGCGCCTCATGTCGCAAGCCCTCCGTAAGATGACGGCGATTGTCGCTCGGTCAAAGACGGTTGTCATCTTCATCAACCAAATCCGAATGCAAATCGGGGTCATGTTTGGCAACCCCGAGACCACCCCGGGGGGCAAGGCGCTCAAGTTCTATTCTTCGGTTCGTCTCGACATTCGTCGGATTGCCCAGATCAAGAAGGGTGAAGAAGTGGTCGGGGGTCGGGTGCGGGTCAAGGTGGTCAAGAATAAAGTGGCCGCACCATTCAAGATGGCCGAGTTCGACATTCTCTACAATGAAGGTATCTCCCCCGAAGGCGAGCTGATCGCGCTCGCCGAGAAGCACGGAGTGATCGAGAAGAATGGTTCGAGTTATAGTTACAAGCCAGAAGCCGAGGGTGAAGGGAAGAAAATGGAAGAAGTGAAGCTTGGGCGCGGTTATGATGCAGCGCGGATCTTCCTCCGCGAGAATCCCGCCCTTCATCGCCAGATTCTCAAACTCGTGCGAGCCAAGCTTGACGAACCAGCCTAATTCTATTAGATTCCCTATACTATGCTCGATTACAACGACATCAAACCGAAGAAGTTTATTGTCCTTGACGGTGAGCCTTACGAGGTCTTAGACTCTCATGTCTTCCGGAAGCAACAACGCAAACCAGTCAACGCCACGAAGTTGAAAAACCTGATCACCGGTGGCGTCCGCGAGCACTCCTTCGCCGTGAGCGATAAAGTGAATGAGGCCGAGATCGAAGAACGCGAGATTATCTATCTTTATAACAACAAGGGTGAATACTGGTTCTGTGAAGCGAATGATAAGTCCAAGCGTTTCCAGCTCGAGGCCGAGAAGGTGCAGGCTAAGATTGTTTATGTGAAGCCGAATTCCACGCTACGATTGCAAATGTTTGGGGATCCCGCCTCGCCGGCAGGCGGGCGATTTGTGGGTCTAAAAATCCCGATTAAGGTTGAGCTCTTGGTAAAAGAGGCCGCGCCAGCGGTGAAGGGAAATACGGTCTCGGGTGGCGTCAAGCAAGTGGTGCTCGAAACCGGTCTTACAGTTAATACCCCGATGTTTATCAATCTGGGCGACACCGTCATCATCAACACCGAAACCGGTGAGTACGTGGAGCGAAAATAGAAATTAATCTTGTACTTAATAAATTCACGACCGTGAGTTTTGTAAGTAGGGTTAATTTATTTTATTTTTAATAAACGAAAACCCCAAACTAAGACTTGGAGTCTTCGCTTGGGGTTGGCAACTAATCTAGCGCACCGCCTTAATCCAAATTGATCACATGTTGGATTCCATGTTCACGAGCCTTCTTTTTGGCCTTTTCGTGAAATGCATCCATTCCATCACTGGTAGCTTCCACCTCCTCGACCATCGAGAAGACCTCCCCAGGTTCTTTCGAACCTTCAGGGGGAATGGGGCACTTTCGAGTCGCGTAATATTTTCC
>CAZZED010000003.1:0-3743 GCA_964653115.1 uncultured Candidatus Saccharibacteria bacterium
CCCCTTCTGGCCACGTCAGTCGTCGATCGAGATCTTACCACCTTGATCTATTCTGGTCTCATGCGGAATACCCCAGCTGGGAAATTGATTCCTGATCTGGCCGAGAGTTATACCGTCTCAGCTGACGGCCTAACTTATGAATTCACCCTGAAGCCTGACCTCGTCTGGCATGACGGTGAACCCGTGACGGTTAGTGATATTATTTTTACCATCAATAAAGCGCAGGAGCCGAACCTTAAGAGCCCCCGGCGAGCAAGTTTGGAGGGCGTCGAACTGGAAAAGATTGATGATCGCCATCTCACCTTCCGCTTGAGGCAACCTTACCCGCTCTTCTTAGAAAATCTGACTCTCGGCATTTTGCCCGCTCATCTCTGGCAGAAGGTGACGACGGAAGATTTTTCTTTCAGTGATCTCAACCGTCAACCGGTCGGCACCGGTCCTTATCAGATTGATCAAGTGGGACGAGCTGGAAACACCCCCCTGACTTATACCCTTGTCCCCTTCCCGCAATTTGCGCTGGGGAAAGCGAAGATTTCTAAACTGATCATTCATCTATACCCCAATTCAGAAGCTCTCCTTAGCGCCTTTTCTCGCGGTGAGATTGACGGGATGAATTCTATCGACCCCCTTGTCGCCACCACTCTTGAAGCCGAAGGGGTGAAGGTTATCTCCACCACTCTCCCTCGCGTCTTCGGCATCTTCTTCAACCAAAATCAGGCTCGACTCTTCACGCGACCAGAAGTTCGGCGAGTTCTCAACCAGAGTGTTGACCGAGCCAAGATTATTTCTGAAGTCTTCAATGGTTATGCGGAGCCTCTCACTGGTCCACTCCCTTTCGATCTCCCAACTAGCTCCTCGTCAATCTTGAGTACTACCACCACGTCAGAAATCTTAAAGAAGGCTGGCTGGCAAAAGAATGCCACGACTAGCACCTGGGAATTACCCGGCAAGAAGAAGGGTGATGAACCCCTAACTCTCCGCTTCACCCTCTCCACCTCCGATGCTCCAGAACTAAAGCGGGTGGCTGAACTAGTCAAACGTGATTGGGAAGCGATGGGGATAAAACTGGATGTGAAAATTTTTGAATCTGGATCTCTGGCTGAGAGTGTCATTCGTCCCCGTGAATATGAAGCGCTACTTTACGGTGAGGTGGTCGGGCGAAATCTCGATCTCTATTCCTTCTGGCATTCAACCCAACGTCTCGACCCTGGTCTCAATATTGCTCTCTATACCAATGTCGCAGTTGACAAAATTCTAGATGAGATTAGAGTAGCTAGTACGACAGAAGAGCGTCAGACTGGCCACTTGGCTCTGGATAAAGCCATTCGCCAAGATAACCCTGCGGTCTTCCTCTATGCCCCTCGTTTCCTCTATGCTGTCCCAGACAAAGTGGTGGGAATCGATTTAGGCACCATCAATACCCCGTCGGAACGCTTTTTTGGTATCTATAACTGGTATATTAAGACCGATCGTGTTTGGCCAATTTTTATTAAATAAAACACTTATATGATGAGACCATCCCCCCATCGGCCTCGTGGCCGACGTCCGGATTCATTGGATCGGACCCCAAAGAAACCGATTCCACCTCTCGCCCCGGGTGACATTCGGATTATCCCCTTAGGTGGCGTTGAAGAGATCGGTAAGAACATGACCGCCATCGAGATGGACGGTGATATTATGGTGATCGACATCGGCTTCGCTTTCCCCGACGAAAATACCCCGGGTGTCGACTACATTATCCCCGACACCACTTACCTCGAAGAAAATAAGGCGCGAGTGAAGGGGGTCGTGATTACTCACGGTCACCTCGATCACACCGGCGGTATCCCCTATGTCATGCCGAAGATTGGCAACCCGCCGATCTACACCCGCAACTTAACGGCCCTCATGATTAAGAAGCGCCAAGAAGAATTCGCCTATATGCCGCCACTTGACCTCATCGTCGTGGAGAAGGACGAGCGCGTGAAGATCGGCAACTTCCGCGTCCACTTCTTCGGCGTCACTCACACCATCCCCGATTCAATGGGTGTCATTATCGAGACCCCTTACGGCCGGATTGTGAATCCCGGCGACTACAAGCTTGATCTCGACGCGGTCAATGGTAAGCCGACCGAAGCCGAAGAAAAAGCCTACAGTCTCTTCGACCAAGGGGAGACCCTGCTCCTCATGGCTGACTCGACCAACATCGAGAACCCGGGCTTCTCGCCACCGGAGAGCGAAGTGCACAAGAACCTCGAAAACATCATCAAGACGATTAAGGGTCGCCTCATCATCGGCATGTTTGCCTCGCAATTCGAACGCATTATCAAGGTGCTCGAAATTGTGGAACGCTTGGGTCGGAAGATTGTGATTGAGGGTCGGAGCATGAAGACTAATATTGAAGTGGCCGAACTCGCCGGCATGCTCAAGATTAAGAAGGAGACAATTGTCCCCGTCCAAGAGGTGGACCAATACCCGCCGGAAAAGATCGTCGTCTTGGCGACCGGCGCGCAAGGCGAAGAATTCGCGGCCCTCATGCGCATGGCGACCAAGCAACACAAATACTTCCAATTCAAGAAGGGCGACACGGTTCTCCTCTCGTCTTCCATCATCCCCGGCAATGAACGGACGGTGCAACGCTTGAAAGACAATATCGCTCGCCAAGGGGCCAAGATCGTCCACTATCGCACCTCCGAAGTTTATATTCACTCCTCGGGTCACGGTAACCGCGGTGAGATTGAGTGGCTCCACCGCAAGATCAAGCCCAAGTTCTTCATCCCGATTCACGGTCATCACCAGAAGCTCCACGTCCACGCTGATCTCGCGATGGAGATCGGAATGCTGGAGAAGAATATTGTCATCCCCGACAACGGCATGGTGATCGACATCACCGCCCAAGGCACGAAGATTCACGCTCTCAAAGAGACAGCTTCAAGCCGACTCATTATGGTGGATGGTTCCGGGGCCGACAATGTGAAGGAAGTCGTGATCAAGGACCGCGTTATGCTCGCCCAAGAGGGCATCTTCGTCATCATCGTCATCGTCAGCCAGCAGACGGGGAAGGTGGTGAAGTCGCCAGATATTATCTCGCGCGGGTTCGTTTATCTTAAGGAGTCCCAAGATCTGCTTCACTATGTTCGCAATATGACCAAGCGGAAGATCGAGGAAGCGACGGCGCGGATGAACCCGATCAACTTCGACTACGTGAAGAATATTCTCCGCGAAGAAATCGGCAAGTACTTGTATCAAAAAACTCACTCCCGCCCGCTCGTCTTACCCGTCTTGATTGAGGTGTAGGTTTAAGGTTGACAGCGAAAGTCCCTCTGCTATACTGGGAGTAACAGACTTGAAAGGCACCCTAAATAGGTGCCTTTCGTTGTTGTAGGTCTACTCTCTCAAGTCTTGCTCTCATATTTACACTGATAAGATTTATAAATTTGTCCCCAGCAAATCGTTTAATCTCTTTAGCTGTCCTCGGTCCACGGGCCATGACAAGAACTTCTTTTTTATCGACTTCTCGAAGATGTTTCAACACTGGTAAAAAATCCCCATCACCGGAAAGCACAACCACTCGTTCAAATTCATTTTTATCTCGCATCAAGTAGAACGCCATTTCTACATCACAATTTGCTTTGCGTTTTTGATTACCTTCTTCATCTTCGTACATTTTCACTGGTTTCAATACAAGTTGAAAGGGAATTTGTGGATTTCTACTCCACCAAAATAGTAGACTTGTGAGACATCAAAACGATCTCTAAGATATT
>CAZZED010000004.1:0-7208 GCA_964653115.1 uncultured Candidatus Saccharibacteria bacterium
GAACTAGTCCATCATCGATAATAGCATTTGGGGTGGTTTGTTTGATATAATCAAACCATGACAAATGATCAAATGACCATAGAGCCGGAGAGTTCCGACTTCTATCGCCCGAACACTCGCCGTAAACAAACCGGCAGTATCGTGGCGTTAGTGATCAAGCTCTCGGGTGGGACGATGAGTGAAGAGAAGGCTAATTATGTCTTACTCACCTTCGCCATCATGGCTTTCGTGGCCTCGATTATTATTCTTGTGGTAACCTTCTAAGTTTCGAACCATGGCGTCGCCCCAGACCTTCATCTTCATCGGTCGTTCCGGTTCGGGCAAGGGGACGCAAGCCGACTTACTCATCAAGGAATTCACTAAAAAAGGCGAAGAAGTTTTTTATGTTGAAACGGGAGAAGAAATTCGAAAATTATTAGCCACTGATAGTTATTCAGCCCAGATAGCAAAAAAAGTATCTTTAGCCGGTATTCGACAGCCAGACTTCCTCGCGGATTATATGTGGTCAGGTTTATTATTAAATAGATTTAAGGGTAACGGACATCTAATTTTTGACGGCACACCAAGATCTCTGGTCCAAGCTCAAACATTAGACACCGCCCTCGACTTCTATCAGCGTGAATTAGTGCATGTCATTGCGCTTCATGTCTCACCTGATTGTGCCACTAATCGCCTCACCAGGCGGGGGCGGAATGATGACGATGAATCAGGGATTAAGAATAGATTGGCTTGGTATGAGAAGGATGTCGTTCCCGCACTCGATTATTATCGGACCAACCTGCGCTATCGCTTAGTTGAGGTGGACGGCGAGCGGCCGATTGCCGAAGTTCACGACGAAATCTTCGCCCAGTGTGACCAAAAATAAATCAAGGATTAAAACGCCGGCTGATATCGAAATTCTTCGTGCCGGCGGGAAGAAGTTGGCTCACATTCTGGCTGCGCTCGCCGCCTCGGCCAAGGCGGGGGTGACGACAAGGGAGCTCGACCAACTCGCTCGCGAGCTAATCGCTCGCGAAGGGGGGGAGCCCGCCTTCCTCAATTATCGTCCGGTTGGCGCTCGCTCGCCCTTTCCGGCGGCGCTCTGCGTCTCGGTTAATGATGAAGTCGTCCACGGGATCCCCGGCGATCGAGTGCTCGCGACGGGTGACCTTGTTGGCCTTGATCTCGGACTTAAGTACCAAAGTCTCTACACTGACATGGCGATAACTGTACCAGTTGGCGCGGTGACGAGCGAAGCCATGGCCTTACTGGAGGTCACTCAACGGGCGCTTGAGGCGGGGATCGCTGAAGTGAGAGCGGGCAAGACGACCGGCGACTTGGGTTATGCTATTGCCTCGATTCGGCGAAGCGGGCAGATGCAGTATGGTATAGTCAGTGATCTCGGCGGGCATGGGGTCGGTTATCGCGTCCACGAACCACCGGAGGTACCCAATTTCGGCGAACGAGGGGAAGGTGTTAAGCTTGTCTCGGGGCTGGTGATTGCGATTGAACCGATGATCGTCCTCGGTTCGGGTCAAGTGGTGACGGCCGACGACGACTGGACGGTCAAGACGAAGGAGGGTGGTCTCGCTGCCCACTTCGAGCACACCGTCTTGGTCACCGACGAGGGGAGTGAGATTTTAACAAATTTAAGCTAAAATAAATTATATGGCCCACACAAAAGAAGAGCGCAGTTTAATTATTTTAAAACCCGACACGCTTCAGCGGGGATTAGTGGGTGAGATCTTCCACCGCTTCGAACGCAAGGGGATGAAAATTATTGGATTGAAGATGATTGAATTAGAAGATCTGATGCTTGATGAACACTACGCTCATCATAAAGATAAACCTTTTTTCAATTCACTCAAGCGTTATATGAAGTCAACCCCAGTCATCCTCTTGGCTCTATCTGGGATCAGGGCGGTGCAAGCCATTCGCCTCATTGTCGGTCCAACTAAGGGTTATGAAGCTGATGCGGGGAGTATCCGTGGTGACTTCGCCATGAGTGGGCAATCGAACATCGTTCACGCTTCAGATTCAGCCGATAATGCTGAACTTGAGATCAGGCGCTTTTTTAAGCCACATGAACTCTTTGATTATCAAAAACCTGATTTCCCTTGGCTTTATTCAGACAGTCTTGAGGAGTAGAGACAATTTAAGTGGGGATAAGCAGTGCATAACCAGTGGATGAAATGGGGGTTGCCAAGCCTTTACCGACCGGAGTAAAATAAGGGTGAGGTTGTCTGGGGTATTATCTAGATCAAATAATATAAATTTTGGGATCCTTAGATACTCGGCGTCGTGGCGCCAAGTTGCGGGAACCCACCTAGATTTACTCTAGGTTAATTCGCCCAGATGACCTCACCAAAGCTCCTCCCTCCGCCGTGGCGGACGGGAGAGGTTTTTGTTTTCATATCTTAAACATGCTATATTATTCACATGATCAACCGACCATTATCCCTAGAAGAGATATCAAAACTTGGGGAAAAATTTTACGTAGAAGAGCTTAAAAATAAACTGGAGAAAGATTACTTGGGTCAGTATGCTGTGATCGATGTAGAACAAAAAAAATATCAGACAAATCCTGATAGACTTATTGCTGTCGAGAAAGCCAAGAAAGAATTTGGTGACAAACTCTTTTATATAATTCAAATTGGCAATACGCAGAACCCAAGCTTAAATTTCTCCGCCAAAAAACATGCTTGGAACTTTTAATAATGACCAACCAGTTATTGAGATTGAACTAAAGGGAGTGACTGGCATAACAAGGAAAATCAACGCCCTAGTTGATTCAGGTTTTAATGGTTATTTAATAATACCTTTTGTAACAGCATTTCCTTTAGGATTGGTGTTGGCTGGTGTCCAGGCCAATACTCTCGCCGATGGTTCCACCTCGTCTCATTTTGTGTGTAAGGGTCAAGTTTGTGTTGATGGAAGATGCATTGATACGACGATAGATATCCAACCGGCTAATATTGTGTTGCTCGGAACAAAATTATTAAAAGAATTAGGAAAAGTTTTTACATTAGATTCCACTATTGGAAAAGTAGAAATCTCAGATAGTCCTAGTCTTGGAGTTACAAATCAGAAAAAATACAAAAAGAAAAGGGCATCAGGCTAGTCTGAAATTATTGAATTAAGAGAAACAGCCTTTCCCAGCCGAGATTTTTGGTGCTAGGATTAAATCGGAGCTTGTTCTTGAAAGGGGGACAAAAAATGACCAGCAGTAATCCAGATCTGGATCGCTCGATTGCAGAGACGATTAGAAAACTTTGAGAGAAGGGCAGGCTGTCTACAGAGCTGAACATGCTCACGAGCGGTTCAAGGGATGAACGTCTTCATGTGGCGAAGCAGGGGCTCACTTTCGAGTGGGCCTTTTTTCTTGTATACTTAAGCGACGAATAATGGACAAACTCCAATCAACTTTAGCTTTCCATGGTGGGGCCGGCGCGGTGACCGGCGCTAATTTTTTATTAACCATTGAACCCACCTCGGCAACTGGCAAGCCAATCAAATTACTTGTTGACTGTGGACTCTATCAGGGGGGGAAAGTTTTCGAAGACCAAAACCGCGAACCCTTCGCTTACGATCCGGCGACCATTGATTATCTTTTCGTCACTCACGCTCACCTCGATCACGTCGGTCGGATTCCGTATCTCGTCCGTCAAGGCTTCCGGGGGATCATTTATTCTACTCCACCGACGAAGGAGATCGCCGGTCTCATGCTCGAAGATAGCCTCGGCGTGATGGCGAAGGAAGCTCGGGGCAGTGATAAACCTCTTTTTTATACTCCCGAAGATGTGACCCAAGCCCTCTCCCACTGGCAAACAGTCGAGTATCGTAAGTCTTTCATTTTAGACAAAACGAGCGACGTGACGGTCACGCTTCACGACGCGGGCCACATCTTAGGTTCGATGATGCTTGAGGTGGTGCGAGAGGGACGGCGGATTCTATTTACCGGCGACTTGGGTAATTCGCCCTCACCCTTGCTTCACGAAGCCGAGGTGGTGCCGGGGGTGAATTATCTGGTGATGGAGAGTGTCTACGGTGATCGCGAACATGATCCGGTGACTGAACGACGGGGACACCTTGAAGACGTGATTGAGACGACGATGAAGCAAGACGGTGTCCTCATCATTCCGGCTTTCTCGATCGAGCGGACCCAGGAGCTTCTCTATGAGATTGAACACATGACGGCTGAAGGGCGAATTCCACCGGTGCCGGTTTACCTCGACTCACCGCTCGCGATCAAAGTAACAGAGATTTATAAACGATTCCAAACTTATTTCAATGCTAGTGTTTCCGATCCTGATCATTCACGTGATGGTATTTTCAATTTCTCTAATTTGCACAAAACTTTGACGACCGAAGAATCCAAGGCTATCGCTGGTTTCCCTGGACGCAAGATTGTGATCGCCGGTTCGGGGATGTCGAATGGTGGTCGGATTGTTCATCATGAGAAACGCTATCTCTCTGATCCAAAGAATACCTTACTCCTCATTGGTTATCAGGCCGCGGGCAGTCTCGGGCGCTTGCTTGAAGAAAGAGCGAAGGTGGTGACGATTCTCGGGACGCGCGTGGCCGTGCGAGCGAGAGTGGTCTCCTTGACTGGTTACTCGGCGCACCGTGATGGTCCGCAATTGCTCGACTTCGTCCACAGCTTGAGTGAGTCGCTCGAGCTAGTCTACACCGCGATGGGTGAGCCGAAGTCGTCCCTCTTCCTCGCGCAAAGAATTAGAGATTATTTAGGGATCAGAGCTTCTGTCCCCCGACTCAATGAATCAGTGACGCTTGAGTTGTAATTTAGTTTAATCTTAAGCTATACTATCAAGACTATGCTACCAAGCGATAAACTAGAAGATAAACACGGCCATTCCCGCATCAAGCTCTGTGTCTCGGGCGCGGCCGAGACGGATCACTGTGGGGAAGGTGTGCTCGATCAGGCCATGGCGCTCGGTCGCGAGATTGTGGCGCAAGGGGCGGTGATCGTCACTGGCGCGACCACTGGTTTCCCTCTCTGGGCGGCCAAGGGAGCGAAAGAAGCCGGTGGCACTTCGCTTGGCCTCTCACCGGCTTCGACCGAGCACGAGCACGTCAACTTTTATAAACTGCCACTCGATTATCTTGATTTAGTGATTTACACTGGTTTCGGTTATTCGGGGCGTAATCTCTTGCTCACTCGCGCCTCCGATGCCGTGCTTATCGGTTGCGGTCGCGTTGGTACGATCAATGAATTCACGATTGCCTTCGAAGACGGCAAACCGATCGGCATTTTGGACGGTTGCGGGCCGACCGCCCAACTGATTCGCGACATTATGGAGAAGGGCCACCGCCACAGCGACAACGTCATCTTCGACGCTGATCCAAAAAATTTGGTCGCACGGGTGATTGAATTGGTTAAAAAAGAGAAAGCGAAAACTGCTTGAGAGATCGTGCTATTGACAACCATGGAACTTCTATGCTAGTCTATGAGCAGTCAATCGCAGTGGTGAATTGTTCATCACTTTGACAATCACAATCACCTGAATTAGAAAGGGCATAAAAATGAAGACAAGAATTGCTGTAGTCTGTAGTGTTATTCTTGTTTGCTTGTTCAGTCTCACACTGATCACTCCTTTTGGTGACAAGAAAAACGACTCTCAACATCAAGGCGCTAAGCTGGCCAAAGCCAACATCACTGCTTGGTACGCATGGTCACGAATGGGCCTCAGTGCCCAGTATGTTGCCACGCACGATGTTGAACACATGACACGTTAGCTCCACACTTTTCAGAAGTGAGGAAAAATCTGGACGCGCCGTACTCTGATGAGAGTGCGGCGTTTTCTTACTCCAAACCGATTATTTTTCTCGCAATGATTGGCACTTCGCGACGGAAATATTTTTTGATCTCCGCCCAGCTGGTTTTAAAAAGGAGGTCGGGCATCGGGTCACTCTCGGCGTCCTCGAAATAGGTCAAACTTTTTAGAAAATGGTTCGGATTCTGGCTCACTGAATATTGTTGTTCGGCTTGTCGGATGCTTTCCCCTAGCGATTGGACATGTTGAGAAATCCAATACAAATCAACAAAATCTCGTTTTTTCCCCCGTTGACTGATGGCCACTATTTTCATCGCGGCGACATTAGGCGGAGTGATAATAGAAATTGTTCCTGCTTGGAGAAATGGTTTTGTCGGGGTGAAAAAAGGATAACTGATTAAGCTAATTTTGGCCTTTAAAAATTTTCCATAAAGTGTGCCGCGAGCGATAGAAGTAGTTTCCCATTCCCCAGATTTACTTAAAGTTTCTGCTACCTTCTTTTCATCAAAAGTTTTATTTAGAGTGAAGAAGTCGAGATCAACAGACTGACGATGGCCGGCTTGAAGGGCTAAGGCTGTACCACCAGCCAAATACCAATCACCAGAAGAAAAAAGAGGAAGAGAGGCACAAGCCAAAAAAGCGTTTTGAGTCGCCCGTGGCAACACATCTAAGCACAGATGTTTTAAAACCTCCGGATCTATTGGAGTAGGAGCGACCATAAGGATTTTGATTTAGGATCCACTTGGCTTCGCGGTAAATTCATCACTCGCTTAATTTCATTTTGTGAATATTGCTTAAAGAGCCAACGCACCTCTTTCGGTTCTCCGAAATCGAGAATTCTCTCAATCACATAGCGAGCATTTTTTTCCGGGTCAATTGTCTTGGGATTCACATCCCAAAACAACGATGGGCGAAGAGGCATCTTTTCCATACCTAGATTATATCACCTTTTTAGAATTTTATTTAGTGACACTTTCCACAATCCGTTTGAATGTGTCTGGCTCGTGCTCGGCGATTTGAGCCAGCACTTTACGATCGAGTTCAATTTTAGACTTTTTAAGCAGACCCATGAGACGGCTGTAGGAGAGTTTAGGATCAAGGGATCGGCTAGCGGCATTCAGTTGCACTTGCCAGAGGGCGCGAGCGTCACGCTTCTTCTCGCGGCGGTGACGGAAGGCATGCGAGCCAGCGTGGAGGAGGGCGGTGCGCGCCTCGATCTCCTTCTTGCTTCGGCCGAAACGGTAACCCTTCGCATCCTTGAGGACGCGACGACGGCGCTTGAGAGCGGTGACTCCTCGTTTAACTCTAGGCATGGTTAGGGATTAGGTGGCCAAGCATCTTCGGCTTGATTCGGAAAGTCATCATCCGCTTACCGGCCAATTGCCCGCGGCGATTCTCTTTCGCATTGAAATGATTTTTCCCCCCGCGACGCGA
>CAZZED010000005.1:0-11734 GCA_964653115.1 uncultured Candidatus Saccharibacteria bacterium
CGTCGCTGGTAGGGCAACAATTTGGTATTCTGGTGCATAACAGAGGGTGCGTTAATGATTAATGGCTTCGACACCACAATCGTAACGCACCTTTTGTGTTTTCAAAGAACTAATCTGTCACCAACCCGTATTATATGTACAGCGTCGCCATTTTGGCGGAAGAAAAACTTGGTACACTGATTTTAATCGGTCGAGTAATTTGAGCTTTGGGAATTTGTTTGGAAGCCCCCAACACCTCGAGCCCAAGAATCTTGCCGTTTTTAGCAATATCAACAACCAAACGATTTTGCATTTTAACCGTTTTAGCTATCTTGCCCTTATTTAAATAAATATACAGGGCATCCGCAATTTTATCGTATTCAATTTTCATAGTTATAGTTACAGTCTACACATAATAAACAGTAATTACAAGGAGCTTATCTGTAAACTTCATACAGACAACTTCAATAAACTTACCTCGAACCCATTTGCGATAAGCTAACTTATCATCATAAGCCTGGTAAACAAAATCGGGGTCTTCTACAATATCACGAACTGTGTTTTCTTTGATCCCTCGTTCAACCAATCTCAACCTCGCGTGTTTGGTAAAAAAGATACGCACCATACATTACACGTCAAGGGTCGCCATTTTGGCGTGAGTTTGGATCAAATTAATAAGTCGAAGAGGTTCGACGCTCGAGATCGAAAACTACAATGATCCGATTGGCTAAATCAATTTTGTAAAACAAACGATAGTTCCCGATGCGACGACGCCAAACATCATCTCGTTCTCTCATTTTCTGAATGTCTCCGAAAAATAGGTTTGAGGGAAGCAATCCGATGACTAAAGAGATCCTGATTTGATCTTGTTTGGGAAACCTTTTCAGAATTTTCTCTACTGATCCGTCAACTTGCAATTCCCAATTTTTGCTTGAGTTCATTTAAGGTTAAAGTTTTCCCCGACTTAAAATTTTTCTCCGCTTGGCGAAGGGCCCGTTTAATTCTCGGAGTGGCCGTAAAGGTTTTGAATGTTTTTAAATTAAGAAGAATCTCATATTCTTTACGTGGAATAACCACCAAATCGTCTTTGACCACCACTTGTTTGGGAATAGTAATTACGTTCATCATCCAAGTCTATCATTCTTCACATAATTTTGCAAAAAAAGACCGCCCCACGATTCGGTCTTTCGACTCGTAATCTAGCTTGTGGAGCGGTGGCCTGTACGCTAAGCGCGAAAAGCAACGCTTCGGTCAGGTAATTACATCATAATCTATTGCTATTTATTTGTCAATTAAACGTCAAGCGTCGCCATTTTGGCGTGAGTTTGGATGAAAATTTTGCGGGGTTCGACTTCGTCGCCCATGAGGGTGGTGAAAATTTTGTCGGCTTCCTCCGCTTCATGGGCGGTGACGAGACGGAGCACGCGCTTCTCGGGGTCCATCGTCGTCTCCCAAAGTTCTTCCGGATTCATTTCGCCGAGACCTTTGTAGCGCTGGATATCAACTGGCTTCTCTTTCCCAAGTCGCTTCAGCACTTGATCACGCTCGGTATCAGAATACGCATAGTGGAGCGTCTTCCCCTGCTTCAGCTTATAGAGTGGTGGTTGAGCGATGTAGAGATACCCGCCATGGATAAGCGGCTGGAGATAACGGTAGAAAAGGGTGAGTAAAAGTGTGCGGATGTGAGCGCCGTCCACGTCGGCATCGGTGGCAATAATAATTTTGTGATAACGAAGCTTGTCGATGGCCAAGGTATCACCGATTGAAGTGCCAAGCGCGATGATGAGTGACTTAATTTCTTTGAAAGCGAGGATTTTGTCGAGACGCGTTTTCTCGACATTTAAAATTTTACCCTTGAGCGGTAAGATGGCTTGGGTCTGCCGATCACGACCCTGCTTACTTGAGCCACCGGCCGAATCTCCCTCCACAATGAAAAGTTCCGCATCTTCGGCTTTTCGCGTTTGGCAATCCGCGAGCTTGCCGGGGAGAGTCATTCCCTCCAGCGCCCCCTTCCGAAGCACGCTGTCCTTGGCCGCCTTGGCGGCCTTCCTTGCTTCAAGCGCTAACAAAACCTTCCCAATGATCAACTTACCATCTTCGGGATTCTCTTCAAGAAATTGAGCCAAAGATTCACCGAAGGTTGACTCCACTGCGCCGCGCACTTCCACGTTGCCGAGTTTGGCCTTGGTCTGACCTTCGAATTGCGGATTCCGGAGCTTGACCGAGATGACAGCGGTGATTCCTTCACGCACGTCATCACCGGTTAGACTATCACCGTTATTTTCTTTGATAAAATTATTTTTCTTGGCATAAGCATTGAGCTCGCGGGTGAGGGCGGTGCGGAAGCCGGTCAAGTGGGTGCCACCTTCGGGGGTAACAGTGTTGTTGGTATAACTCACTTCGCGCGGGGTGATGTCGTCGATGTATTGGAAGGCCACCTCCACATTGATGCCACTGACCTCCTTCTCGATATAGAAAACATTTTTATGAATCGGCTTCTCATTCTGGGTGTGGAAGCGGACGAAGGCGCGCAAACCGCCCTCGAAGTAGAAGGTTTGCGATGGCGCGAGCGTGGCCAAGTCTCCCAACTCCGAGAGATAGAGCATCGGGTTATCAAATAGTTTTTTATCCAAATTGCGCGCATCAATCACGCGAACTCGAAGCTTCTTCACCAAGTAAGCTTGACCCCGCAGGTGATTAACGACGCGATCCCAATCATAGACAAGCTCCGAGAAGATTTGAGCGTCGGGCTTGAAGGAGACCACCGTGCCATGGAGATTAGAACTCGCGATCTTCTTGACCGCCACCCTCTTGACCCCGCGAGCGTATTCTTGGAAGTGGAGTCCACCGTCGCGATAGACCCACACCTTCGTCCATTCAGATAAAGCGTTCACCACCGACGCGCCGACGCCATGAAGCCCACCGGCAATATTGTAACCTTCGCCTTCGAATTTACCACCAGCGTGAAGGGTGGTCATGACGGTCTCCAGCGCCGAGACTTTAGTCTTCTGGTGAATCGAGACGGGGATGCCAGCGCCATTGTCGGCGACCCGCACCACACCGTCGGGTAAGAGCGCCACCTCAATCTCGTCGCAGGCGCCATTCATCGCCTCGTCGCGCGAGTTGTCGAAGATCTCGACGAGCAAGTGATGGAGACCGTCGGTGCCAGTCGAGCCAATATACATGCCCGGCCTCTTCCGGACGGGCTCTAACCCCTCGAGAACCAAGATGTCATCGGCATCGTATTTACGCTGTTTCTTAATCTCTTTTGGCATATTTTACTTGACCTAATCATACCATTTTCCGCCACCTTCATACACTTGACAAACACCATTGATTATGCTAACCTCAGAGCAGACGGTGGTTGCTAATCTAACAATGTTGCTAGATTCAGAGCCATCTTGTAACAGGAAAAGGGAGATCAAAATGTTCATTAAGGTATTCGAAAATCGAGACCCAGAAAACGTTGAATCGGCTGTTAACAAATGGCTCGTTGAGAAAGTCGCGAGTCAGACGTTTAAAGTGATCTCAATCACCCAATCTTCTCACTCGGAACATATCAACCGGGGAGCTCTGGTCGGTCGTTTCATCATCTCTGTGTTTTACTCGGACTCGGTGCTCTAGCCCGATCCATGGTTCACCCAACCGTCCCAGTTTGTCAGCCGTTTATCGGCGAAACAAACTCGGGACGGTTTATTTTTGTCCAAAATTTTGAAACACAAATTATAAATAAGAAACGATCGTGGCTTATTTAGAATATTAAAATTAGAAAGAAAAAAGCCCTGCTGATCCGCTTGAGGCGAAGCAAACAGGGCTTAGGGGCGAACGGGGGGTTCAATGTAGGCGACGAAGTCGTTGGGACTCCAATAGCTCTTCAGGCGACGGGACTGACAGGTCCATTGGCTATCGCCGATTTGGGTCAGACAGCGAACGCACGGGTGAGCTTCGTGGTCTCGATAAACCGTCGAGGGGAAGCAAACGCTAGTCTGACCAGAGCTAGTCACTCTCAACCACTGAACGGGAATGCGCTGGGGGTGAAGCCTGAACCACTCAAGGAGACAGGCGTTAGCCAAACTTTTAGCCTTCAATTCTGCTCGGCCAAGAAGTTTCTCTCCCCAAATAGTTTTACCTGCGACTTGCCCTTCTGAACGAAACAACTTGATCTGCTGGGGTTGGAATCGCCACTTAGACTGTCGTTCGTGCTTTAGAGAAGCCCAATGCTTCTCCTGAAGTTGTGTGGGCAAGGGAGCATCGGCGGCTAGATCAATGATGTCATCTACCTCGCAGAGAATCTTCCTGCCCCCTAGGAGTTCGGCCACCTGACTGAGATTACCGGGGTCAATTAATTTCTTGACGAACTCCGGTCCCCAATTAGCCTGACGCATTGCTTCGAAGAGCTCTTGGGCTAATTTGAAGTGATCCAAATCACCAAACTGGTCCATGTTCAATCCTCCTTTCTATCCACCCCGACTCTAGCAAAATATTTCCCAAGTCGCAACTTTATGATTACAATAGAGCCATATGGCAGAATACATCGTTCCCCGCGACGAAGAGCAGCGCCTATTGGCTGAATTAACCAAACGAGAAGACCCTGAAGCCCTCCGCCTGCGACGCTACGTGAGTCAACCCGACCTCTCGCGCACAGCCGAGAGTCCCCTCGCCGCAATCGTCGCACAGGTAAAAAATTTACCTCTCTTCAAAAATTTCGACGAGATTAACATCCCGGAAGTGGTCTCAGCCAAAGTGAGCTTCGACCGCTTCAACTTCGCCCCCGATCATCCAGTCCGTAGTCGTTCTGATACTTATTACCTTGACGACGAAAATATCCTCCGCACTCACGACACGGTGATGTGGTATTACTATCTCAATGATCCGAAGGTTAAAGAAAAAATTATTAAAAAAGAACCTCTTGGAGTTTTGTGTTACGGCAAGGTCTATCGCAAGGATGAGATCGATCGCCGACACCTGAACGTCTTCCACCAGATGGGTGGTCTCTACTTAATTCCTGATTCGCAGGGGAAACTAACAATCGAAGATTTGAAAAAAGTTTTGACCGAGATTACGCAAAACCTTTTTGGCCCAGAGGTGAAGTTCCGCTTCAACCCCGACACCTTCCCCTACACTGATCCGAGTCTCGAGGTGGAGGTAGACAACAACGGCCAATGGGTGGAGATCTTAGGCGGGGGGATGCCACGGCCCGAAGTGCTGAAAAATTTCGGTCTCGAGGGTTACCACGGCTGGGCCTTCGGCTTCGGCCTTGAGCGCCTCGCTATTCTAAGTATGGATCTCCCCGACATTCGCCTCCTCTGGTCAGCTGATCCGCGAGTGAAGAAGCAACTCAAGCTCGGAAATAAATATCAAGAAATTTCTAAATATCCACCGATCACCCGCGACATCTCCTTCATCGTGCCGAGCACTTTTATCCCCAATAATTACTTCGACCTCATTCGCGACTTGGGGGGTGACTTGGTGGAAGAGATGGCGCTCTTAGATAAATATGGAAATGCCGAGAAGTGGGGCGAGGGCAACACGAGTTACACTTATCGCATCGTCTATCGTGCGCCCGATCGCACCCTCACCAATGACGAGATCAACACCCTCGACGCCCAGATCCGCACTCGCACCGCCTTCGACTTCTCCGCGACACTACGTTAAGACAAAAAATTATCAAGAGTGTCTTTACGACTTCACTCGAACTTACTTTATCAAAAACTCGCACGACCTCCGTTTCTCAATTTCTAATCCCAATCATCCAGAACCTTTCAGGGTTCTATCTCTTGCCTCGAGTCTGGCATAAACTACTTCAAAATGTTAGTCTACTACCAGACTCGACTAATGTGGTCGAGATATTTGGTCTTCTAACGGAAAGGACTGGAGATGAAGAGACGATTGTCCATTTTGGTAATACTCACGATTTCCCTAGTTTGCTTCTCTTGGTGTTGCAACTCTGGAGTTGGCCAAGGTAGTGGCGGATCAAGATTCAGGAGTTGTGAAGCGATCGGCTTCTCCAGTCAGAGCATCAACGACATCTACAATTCAGCTCTGACTGATCGAGCCAATGGCTACGACTATTATGGAGAGAGACAAGCCGTGGCTAACTCCTGCGTGAACTCCTGTTATTACGAAGCGGTTTGCGTCAACGGTTGCACCAGTTGCGCCTACGATATCATCGACGCCGCCTACTCCAAGTCAGTAACCCTGTCGACTAAAAGCCTAGACGACAGGGATCCCACACTTGGTGTCACAATCGAGAACCTCATCTCCTCCAATTGAAATCTCATTTAAGTCACCGCAAACCCCGTCTTGATTCTGTAATCAAGGCGGGGTTGATTTTTTACCCAATCTTCAAAAATTTTAATTTACCTTTTTGGAGAGTGGCGCCGGTGGGGACAATCATACGGCCATCGGTCGCGACCACACCATTAATCTTCACTCCCCCCTGCTCAATCGTCCGACTGGCGTCCGACTTAGAAGACGCGAGGCCGGCTTCGACGAGAATTGAAACGAGATCATAATTGGTCGGTTTGAATTCTGGCAAATTGTCGGGGATCTCTTTGTTCGAAAAAGTTTTGATAAAATAATCTTCCGCTCCCGTCGCTACTTTTTCAGAATGATACATTCGCACAATCTCTCTCGCCAATTTCAGTTTCACATCACGCGGATTCTCTTCCGTCTTTAGACTCGCTTCGTACTCCCCAATCACCGCCAAGTCGACCCGCGTCAACCAAGTGAAATATTTAATGATGAGTTCGTCGGGCACTGACATTACCTTGCCAAACATATCATCCGACGAATCAAGCAAGTTAATCGTGTTGCCGGCGCTCGAGCTCATCTTCCGCCCATCTGGTCCCTCAATCAATGGTCCAATGACAATATCTTGAGGCGCTTGATTATATAGTCTCTGCAGGTCACGCCCAGCCAAGAGATTGAAGCGTTGGTCCGTGCCACCGACCTCAACGTCGGCCTTGACCTCCACCGAATCATAACCCTGCATCATCGGGTAAAGCAGTTCACGGAGCGAGACGCGCTTACCGGCGTCGAGGCGACGCTTAATATTCTCCCGCGAGCTGAAGTCGCTAAGCGAGAAGGTGTCGGCCTGCCGACCGATGTCGAGGTAATTCAATTTCGTGAGCCACTCGCTATTGTGATGAATCTCGGCTTGACTGACATCGATAATCTTCCCCGCTTGCTCGATATAAGTTTTTAAATTCTCTTTTACAGTCTCGGGCGAGAGCATTGGTCGCTCACTCTCCTTATCGGACGTGTCGCCGATCAACCCCGTGAAATCGCCGACGATAAAAATTATCTTATGCCCCAACTTTTGAAAATCCTGTAATTTGAGAAGCGGGATCGAGCGCCCCAGATGGAGATTAGGGCTGGTCGGATCAATCCCCAACTTCACCCGCAGTGGTTTCCCCGTCGCTAATTTCTGCTCCAGATTGGCTTGATCAATGATCTCCACCACTCCGCGGATCAACAGTTCTTTAGTGGTCATTGGCGTTAGAACCCCTCCACTCGCAGGTCTTCGATTAATTTCTTGGCTTGGCGCGAGAGTTTGGCTGGCGTTTTGATCGAGACTTTCAGATAGAGGTCCCCGCGGCGATTGGCGCTGATGGGTACGCCGCGTCCGCGAACGCGCAAGATCTCGCCATGCGCGACCCCTTCTGGAATTTTGACATTGAGATTGCCATCGAGCGTCTCCACTTTGTACTCCGCGCCGAGCAGAGCATCGGAAAGTTTAACCGATAAATCCATCACTAAATTCTCGCCATCGCGCTGGAAGACTTTATGCTTCTCGACATGAACCTTGACATAGAGATCTCCCGCCGTCCCGCGCGCCACCGCTTCGCCTCGACCCGACATTCGAATCATCTCGCCATTCTGCACCCCGGCGGGAATGCCGATCCTCACTTCTTCATTGCGCTTTAAGACGCCGTGGCCACCGCAGGTGGCACAACGACTCTCTGGCACTTGCCCGCGACCGAGACAACTCCCGCATTCGCGCATAGCCGTGAAGGCCCCCATGAAGGAACGCTTAGTCTCGTGAATTTTGCCTTGACCGTTGCACGTCTCACACTTCTTCATCGCCACTCCCGGTTCCGCTCCTCCGCCCTTACAGCGATCACAGACACTCACCTTAGAGATCAGCACCGTCCGTTCACTGCCGAAAATCGCATCCGCAAACGGAATCTGAATATCGACCGAGATATCTCGCCCGCGACGAGCCCCACCAGATCTTGCTCCTCCGCCATTAAAGAATTCACTGAAGAGGTCGCCTAAGTCAAACTGGAATCCCTGACCTTGACCGGTTGCATCGGCAAAACCACTGAAATCCCAACCGGCGCTTTGCCCGCCACCTCCGCCAGCTGGCGGATCGCTACTATTCCAACCGGCGCCGTGAGTGTCGTAAGCGCGCCGTTTGCGTTCATCGGAAAGAATTTGATAAGCTTCATTGATCTCCTTAAATTTCGCTTCGTCGCCACCCTTTTTGTCGGGATGATATTTATGCGCCAGTTTATGGAAGGCCTTCTTGATCTCATCTGACGAAGCGTTATTCCCTAAGCCCAACACATCATAATAATTTTTATTAGCCATAATGGTTTATGAAGTTTCGGCGTCGCGCACCGGACCGTCGTCAGCCTTTTTTTCGTCCGGTTTGGACGGTTCATCCTTCGCCTGTTTATTCATCGCTTCACCAATCTTCTGCATCTCGCGCGAGAGCGCTTCGGTGGCTGTCTTAAGTTCAACAACGGTTCCACTGCGTTCTTTAATTTGTTTTAATTCAGCAATTTTAGTTTCCACGCCTTGCTTAATCTCGGCGCTAATTTTACCCGCCGCGTCCTTAAGCGCCTTCTCGGCGGTGTAGATAAGTTGATCAGCGAGATTGCGGGCTTCGGACTCTTCCCGCTTCTGCTTGTCTTCTTCAGCGTGGAGCTCGGCATCCTTCTTCATCTTCTCAATATCTTCCGCCGTCAAACTCGACCGCGCTTCAACCCGAATCGATTGTTCCTTACCACTCGCCTTATCCTTCGCCTTCACACTCAAAATCCCACTCGCATCCACATCGAAAGTCACTTCCACTTGAGGCATTCCGCGTGGCGCCGGTGGAATCCCGTCGAGGATGAAGCGCCCGAGGCTCTTGTTGTCACTGGCCATCGCTCTCTCGCCTTGGACAATATGGATCTCGACTGAGGTCTGATTGTCAGCGGCGGTCGAGAAGGTCTGGCTACGCGACACGGGAATGGTGGTATTGCGCTCCACGATCTTGGTCGCCACCGCGCCCATGGTCTCGATGCCGAGTGAGAGAGGGATGACATCGAGAAGAAGTACGTCCTTAACGTCGCCTTGGAAGATGCCGGCTTGAATCGCCGCGCCGACAGCCACCACTTCGTCGGGATTGATCGAACGATTCGGTTCCTTGTTGAAAAGCTTTCGCACCGCTTCGACAATCGCCGGCATCCGAGTCTGCCCGCCGACTAAAATCACTTCTTGAATTTCGGCAATTTTATAACCCGAAGCTTCGAGCGCGCGAGTCGTAATCTCGATCGAGCGATCAATGTATTCTCGGACTAAACCTTCGAGCGTGGCGCGATTGAACTTGAGTAATAGATGCCGTGGTCCCGAAGCATCCGAAGTAATGAACGGAATATTAATCTCGGTTTCCTGCGTCTCCGAGAGCTCGTGCTTCGCCTTCTCGCCGGCTTCTTTGAGCCGTTGGAGCGCGAGTGTGTCCTTGGTCACATCAATCCCGGACTCCTTCTTAAACTCATCAGCAATCCAGCGAATAATCTTTTGATCGAAGTCTTCTCCGCCCAAATGCGAATCGCCGTCGGTTGACTTAACTTCAATGCTCTGCTCGCCTTCGACACCGGTGATATCCAGCACCGAGACATCGAAAGTGCCCCCGCCGAAATCATAAACGACAATCTTCTCATTCTTCTTTTTATTAAAACCGTAAGCCAGAGCGGCGGCCGTCGGCTCGTTGATGATGCGACGCACTTTGAAACCGGCGATCTCGCCGGCGTCTTTAGTCGCCTTGCGTTGGGAGTCATCGAAGTAAGCCGGCACGGTAATGACCGCTTCCTCAATCTTCTCACCGAGTTTCGCCTCGGCATCGCGCTTCAGCTTCTGAAGAATCATCGCCGAGATCTCTTCCGGCCGATAAAATTTGTCGGTCTTCACTTTTACTCCGCCGTCGTCTGAGCGTTCAATGGCAAAAGATACCAATTCTCGATCGCGTTTAATATTCGGATCATCGAAACGGTGACCCATCAAGCGCTTGATGCCGGAAATCGTGTTGGTCGGATTGGTGATGGCTTGGCGCTTGGCGAGCAAACCAACCAGCCGTTCGCCGGCCTTGGAGACGGCGACAACCGAGGGCGTCGTCCGAACCCCTTCGCTATTTTCAATAATTTTCGGCACCCCCCCCTCGACATAAGCCATCGCCGAGTTGGTTGTCCCTAAATCAATACCCAGTATTTTTGCCATAGCGATAAATTATGATTATTTATTAAACGCGCCCACCTTAACTTGAGCCGGACGCAGAATCTTACCTTGCAAACGATACCCCTTCTTCGTTACCGTGACGACCTTCTCATCATCCTCAGCCTTGGCGGTCAAGACTGACTCGATCGATTCGTGACTCTGGGGATCGAAAGTCTCCCCCAGTGGGTTAATCGCTTCGAGACCATGATCTCGCAGGATGCCGATGAGTTTCGTGTAAATGTATTCTACACCTTGTCGCCAGTTGCCGGCAACTGCTTGCCACGCCTCCTTATTGGCGAAGGCGAGATCGAAGCTGTCAACGAGATCAAGCAAGTCAAGCAAGAGCGCCTGATTGGCAAATTGCATCATCTCGCCCCGCCGCGTTTCCGTCGCTTTCTCGAGGTTAAGATAATCAGCCTTCAAGCGCTGAGCCAGCGTCAGATATTCCTGTTTGTCGGCTTGGCATTGCTTCAATTCGCCGCGCAACTGCTTCAACTTCCCCTCGGCACTCGCCACATTCCCTTCCCCATCTTCGGGCACAAATTCCGCTACTTCTTCTTCACCTTCATTATTATTTTGATCCATAAAAAATTATTAAGAACCCCAGTTTACACCTTTCTTATAAAAAGTAAAGAGGCCCTGTGATGGGGCCCCTGGTAGAAGGTTTTGATGAGTTCCTTTCAAACTCTTGTTTTTTCTCTAGGTAAAAATAAATACTCCCAAAAGAACAATCCCCACAAGAGCAATTCGTATTCCAACTTGAGTCTTGGGCTTGTCCCCTGGCTCGTTGTCCCCCCAATAAATTAAGATCGTCATTCCGCCCATTATAGTCATTGCAAGTCCTACCAACAGGATGATACTAGGAATCATTTTTTCTCACTCCTTTAGTTTTTTCCAAGGCCCAGCCAAGATCACACGATCTGGCTTTACCTCACTTTTCCTCCCCCAACCTAGCACGACTAGATTTAAAAGTCAAGCTCGCAGACAGTTTTGGACGCCGTGCGTCCAAAATGGATAAAACAAAAAAGAGGCCTCGCGATGAGGCCTCTCAACTTCAATCTCGTTCAATCTTCAACCAGTTCCAACATCAGGAAACGAGACATCACTGCAAAACCGGCGATGGTAATCAACGACTCATGAGTCAAGTTGAAGTGATCGACAAACACTACGAAAGTATCAACCTTCATATCGCCAGTCATTGAAGCCATTTCGGTTTAATGCCCATTTCGGGTGCTTAGAGCCTAAGGTAGCTTTTAATGATTTTGGCTCG
>CAZZED010000006.1:0-6684 GCA_964653115.1 uncultured Candidatus Saccharibacteria bacterium
GTCTCGGAATTATCGTTGAAATAGTGAGGGTCTTGGCCAATATCGAAGACGCGATAACGCTTGACCCGATAAGGTTGATGAACTTGAAAGTAAAAACAAACCGCGGGCATCAGGCTATCTTAACACAATTTGCCAAAGAAAAAGGGCGATCCACTTTGTACGGAAAATTTTTACGACCGTTACAATTTTACGTGTAGGTTGATCAGTCTGTCATCAAAGTGAACTGGCAAAATATCTGGATTCAGCTTGAGTAAATTATCGAGTAATGTAGTCTTCCCTACGCCAACATAACCATCCACAGCTACGATCAATTTATCTTTACCGCTTGCCCACTTTTTTATTTTAGCATTCGCTTCTTCGGCTAATTTATCCGGTGACATAACTAGATTACCCCCAGCATAATAAGCGATGATAGAGGTCGAGGCATTTCTGGGCGGCGGCGGTCCACGTGATTTTCTTCACTTCTTCCCCGCCGTATTGTTTGAGAGTCTGATAGAGCACCGGATGGCGGAGGACGGCAATAATTTGATTGGCAAGTTCATCCGTATCCCAGAAGTCCACCTTGAGCGCGTGCCGAAGCACTTCGGCCACACCGGATTGATACGAGACAATAACCGGCGTGCCGTTCACCAGCGATTCAAGTGGGGTAATACCGAATGGTTCGGAGACCGAAGGCAAGACATAGAGATCGGCGGATTGATAGAGCGCGTCGAGTTCCGGCCCGCGGACGAAGCCGGTGAAGATCACGCGATCGGCAATGCCGAGCGCCGCCGCCTCGCGGAGCGTCTGCCCCTCCATGTCGCCCGAGCCGGCAATAATAAAATAAGTTTTTGGTTCAAGTTCAAGCACACGCTTGGCGGCGCGAACGAAATAATCTGGCCCTTTCTGTAAAGTGATTCGGCCGACGAATAAAACAATTTTTTCTCCCGCCTGCTTAAGGGCCATGAGTCGGTCGGGTAAGGGACGATAGTCACTAGCGTCGATACCATTGTGAACCACCGTCACCTTCTCCGGTGCCACGCCATAATGCTTTACAATCAGATTCTTCGTCCACTGACTGACAGCGATAATGGCATCGGCGAAGTGCATCCCCTCTTTCTCAATTTGATAAACTTCTTGGTTCACCCCCGTCCCACCGGTGCGGTCAAACTCGGTCGCGTGGACGTGGACAACCAAGGGCTTGCCCGAGACGCGCTTGGCTGCGAGACCGGCGGGGAAAGAGAGCCAATCGTGAGCGTGAATGACATCGAAGCTTCGCTTCTTGGCGAGCACTCTGGCATATGCACCGTAGCGGCGCACTTCATCAATCAAATTGAAACCGTAAACCGAAGGTAATCCTTCACGATCGAGAGCGTAACCGGCGCTCGTGATATAGGGGTAGAGATTGGCGGTGACGGCGAGTGGATCAACCTCGGGCAAATCAGCGAAGCACATCTTGAGCCAATCCGCACCGGCGTCGACGCGCTTGGGTAAAACGAAGGTTATCTTAGCCTCGCGCGAGAGGGCGCGAGTGAGGCCGAAGCAGGCCGTACCAAGACCACCGCTATTATGCGGCGGGAATTCCCACCCAAACATCAGTATTCGCACCGGCATTATATTTTTAGATTGCCGTTAAGGACTTCCTTATCATATCAGATTTTCCCCGCTGATGATAAAAGATTAAGGTGTATAAGCTTGCTCCTGAAATTGTTGGATCCGATTTTGGGCGCCCTTGGGATCGGTGGCGTTCTTAATAATGAATTCGCGGCGGGTGCCGGCCGATTGGATTCGGATGTCACCGTAATTGAAGAGGGTCGGGATAATCCCCTTTACGTCAATGGTGATGTCTTCGATACTCTCGAGTCTGACGCTTGATTCATCGCGACGGAAAAGTCCCTTCTGCTCAATATCCACAATCCGCTCATTGGTGACATGCCAGACGTCGAGATAATAATCCGTCCAGGCGACGAAGAAGCCAACCCAGAGGGCGAGAAGCCAGAGGAGATAGAAAAAAGTTTTGGCCGTAAGGGATAAGAACGGCAGATTGAAACCAACGGTGCGATCAATGATTAGGGGGACGACGGCGAGACCAAGGAAACCGAGTCCCGTCGCCGTGATCGTCAGCCAATGCTTGCGAATTTTGAAAATAATTTTTTCGTCGGTCTGGAGAAGAGAAATGCTCATAATTGATTGGGGACAGCCAGCGCCGCGAAGGCCATCGTGATGATGAGGGCGCTCACGGCGATAAAGATCGTTCCCGCGATCACGACTCCAGCATTATTCGCGCGATAGCGTCGCCAATGGTAAAAAAGGATGAGACTCATAATCGCGAAAAGTGTTAGGGCCAAGGCGAAGATCAGCCAAAGATGAGTTTGCGAAATGACGAATGATGGGAGGCCAGAATTCACTCCCCTATTATACCAAACTTAGTTTACTCGACGAAGGTGAGGGCGGAGCCGGAGGCGGAGCCGCGACCGGTGCGACCGATGCGATGGACGTAATCTTCGTAAGTGTTGGGGAGATCGAAGTTGATAACGTGACTGACATTGGCGATATCGAGACCACGAGCGGCCACATCGGTGGCGACGAGAATCTGAATTCGCCCCTCCTTGAAGAGACCGAGCGAGCGTTGGCGTTGACTCTGGCTCTTGTTGCCATGGATGGAGTCGGCCTTGAAACCGCGTTTGACCAACGCCACCGCGAGCTTCTCCACGCCATACTTGGTCCTCCCGAAGATCAGAACTTTTGAGAAATCAGGACGAATGAGCAGATCATGAAGCGCGTCGAGCTTGTCTTGCCCCGCCTTGAGACGAACGATGTCTTGATCAATGTTGTCGGCGGTGGCGCGGGTCGTGACCGAGAGGTGGACCGGCTCGTGGAGAAAGTCTTGGACGATCCCCTTAATTTCTGGCGAGAGCGTGGCGGAGAAGAAGAGGGTTTGCCGAATCGCCGGCAAGAAGCCCATGATGAAGCGCATGTCGGGGATGAAGCCCATGTCGAGCATCCGGTCGGCTTCGTCGAGGATGACGGTCGAGGTAGTCGAGAGATTGAGCACGCGACGATTGATGAGATCTTTGAGCCGGCCGGGGGTGCCGATGACGAAGTGATTGGGGTGACGGAGATCGCGAATCTGGGGGACAATGCTCGTGCCACCAACGCAACAAACCGAGAAGAGACGCAGATGCGGAGTGAAAGCAATGAGTTCTTGATTGATCTGAATCGCCAGCTCCCGCGTGGGCACCATGATGAGAACGCGCTCGTTCGGATTCTTGAGAATCTTGTTGATAATGGGGATGAGGAAGGCGGCGGTCTTGCCCGTGCCGGTATTAGCGATACCGACGACGTCTTTGCCTTGTAAGATGTGAGGGATCGCCCGATCTTGGATCGGCGTCGGCGAAGTGTAGCCCTTGCTGATGATATTCTTCTTCAACCGCTCGTCGATTTGAAAGGTAGCGAAGGAGTGCTCCGGGAGGTACCGCTGTTCCGTCTCCTCAACGACCACCGCCTTATTGATAAATGAACTGATGTCGAGATGCTGACCGCGACGAGGTCCCCGCCGGTTGGCGGGCGCGACTCCACGTCCGCCTTGTCCACCTCGGGGTCCACTTCGATAACCACCCCGCCCAGGGGGTCGTAAACCGGAACGTCCTCGAGGAGAGTTCGGCCCACTCTGATGATGCCTTGGCGAAGCCGGTCCGCGCGGTCGAAAAGATTGCTGATGCATAGGTTTCCACCCTAACATTATTCAGCAATAAAAGCAACTGAGTAAACTGAAAATCAATGAGCGGTAAATTAACTGTGTAGAATTCCTACGACCGTTTTATCTCTACACATTTTATAATCCAAAGTGTTTGCGCAACCAACCGTCATTTTCTAATTCCTCCACGGTTAAATACAAAATATCCTTCCCGACCATCGCGTCGGCCTTAAACAAAACCGTGATTTCAGAAAAATCGTACGGGCACACCCAAACACTATTTTGTAAACGCACTAACCCCAACCCTTGAAGTTGTTGCCGTAAAAGATCTCTCGTCGATCGTCGCTTCTCGCGAATATCGAAAATTACTAAACGCCATTTTCCGTCCCAATGTTTTGGCTTCTCCACCGTTAATTCACCGAGTCCATAGTGCTCAAGTTTTGTTTCCCCCTTCTTCGTTAACCGAACATAATTTTTACCATTTTCCTTGCTTATAAATATCAAACCGCGATCAATCATTTCCTGGAACCGTCGTTTTAAATATGATTTCCGAAAACGATCACGATAACTATCATATTTCGGTCCTAAAATAAAATCGGCAATGTGATTAAGAGTTATCGTGACATTCGTGGCCACTGATTTTAAAATCTCTTTCGTGACTTGATAGTTTTTCTTCATGTGCAGATGTGTAAACTTTATACGATCGTGAATATTCTACACAATTTTAAATTTTATTTAAAAGACTACGACGCGGTGTAACCGAGTTCGGCGATGGCTTTTTGGATTTGGTCTTTGGTCACCTTAGCCGGATCAAATTCCCAAGTCCCCTTTTTACCATTGTAATCCACAAAGCAAGACTTCACTCCATCAAGTCCGGCCGTAATCATCTGAATCCCCGTGGCACAGGCTCCGCAATGCATCCCCACAATATTCATTTCTAATTTTTCCATAAAATTAATTATTTATTAATAAATACCCTAGTGAACGCGACCAATTGTTTATAGAGTGTTTCTGACCCCGCGATGAATTTTTTAAGTTTCTGAAAACGTAAATCGAGATATTCGTGAGCTAAGATATTTCTTAATTTAGCAAATTGAGCCAGTTCTTCCGCCACTGCTACCGGAAAATTATCAATCATCGAAAGTGCTTGTAAAATTTCCCGATAGGTTTGCGGGATAGTTTTTTTCTCCGAAGCTAATATGATCTTGGCTAAATCAATCGACGAATTAACCATATTTTCTGCCCAACGTTCTAAATTCCTTCTTTTATCAGTATCCGACTCGTATGTTCGCTGATCTAAATTAGAAAATTTGGAATAATCAACCAATTCACTTTCCAAAAAATCAATTAACCTAATCAGGCGATTTTTATCAATTTCGTTTAAGGAGGCCGAGCGCGCCTTGATCCGCGAAAAATCAGCCGCAAAATCTCTAAAGTCTTCGGCCGCCGAACTAATCAAAAGAAACAATCGTTGATATAATGTTTCATCCTTGATTACAATCGGCTTCCCTTGATGAAAAACCGAATAAGCCAAAGTCGCTGGTGCGCGATTGAGTACCACTAGGTCGGTGCGGTGGCCGATGATTTTTTCCACCTCATCCCAAATTCGATCTTCCTCTGGGTATTCTTTTTCATCTTCCCATTCCAATTCAGGACCGCTTGGTTTAAAATAAACAGCGATGTCAACGTCTGATTCTTGAGTTTCTTGCCCCTTAACCACTGAACCAAAAATAAACGCCATGACAATCTCTGGCTGTTTAGTAAAATAAGCTTTCAGCAGAGGTAATTTTTCCTCTAAATTAAACATCGGATTATTCTAACACAATCAAACCACTTCCTCAATCATTTCCAATTTTTCCATAATTTTTAGTTTTAAACTTTGAGTTTTTAATTTTTAACTTTCTCAATCGCCGGGGTGTAGAGTTTTAATAAGAGAGAGTTTAGCACGACCGAGACCGACGAGAAGGCCATCGCGAAGCCGGCGATCTCGGGCCGGAGGGTGGCCTGCGAGAAGTTGAAGAAAATCCTGCCCCAGCGGCTCGCCGAATCGGCAAACTTGGCTACCCACGGCGCGGCTACGCCGAGCGACGCTTGAGTAAATAAGAGATGCACCCCGCCAGCAATTGGGATTGCCACCAGATTATAAATGAAAGCCCAGAAAAGATTTTGCCAGACTTTCTTAATCGTTTTGCCGGAGAGTTGAATCGCTGTCACCACATCGCGGAGATCATCTTTGACGAGAATGACTTCGCCGGCGGCGATCGCGACATCGGTCCCCGAACCGATCGCGATACCCAGATCGGCCTTAGCGAGCGCCGGCGAATCGTTGATGCCGTCACCGACCATTGCCACTACTTTCCCTTCGGCTTGGAGTCCGGCAATCACCTTCTCTTTATCCTGTGGCAAGACCTGCGCCATCACCCGGTCAATCCCCACCAGTTTGCCGATCGCCGCCGCCGTCTTCGGATTATCGCCCGTAATCATAATGATTTCTTTACCCATCTGTTTAAGCGCCGTAATTGCTTCGGCTGCGTTTGGCTTCAAGGTATCGGCCATGGCAATAAGTCCGGCCAATTTATTATCAATGAAAACATAAACCACGGTCTTCGCTTCGTTCTGTAATCGCTCAAAATTATCTTTTAATTCACTGGCTTCGAACTTCAACTGATCGAGTAAAGTAGAATTGCCGATAATAATTTTCTTCCCTTCCACTACCCCTTCGATCCCCATTCCTTGGACTGATCGGAAATCGCTGACCGGCGGCAGATCGCCTCCGCCAGTGGCGGATTCTTCTTTCCCTTTACCGATCACCGCCCGCGCCAAGGGATGCTCCGAACCGCCCTCCACGGCCGCGGCGAGGCGCAAGAGTTCCCGTCGATCTACACCAAAGGCCGTTACAATATCGGTCACTTTAGGTTCGCCAATCGTCAGGGTACCCGTTTTGTCGAAGGCGATGGTGGTGACCCGATAAGCTTTCTCCAACGCTTCACCACCTTTCAAAATAATCC
>CAZZED010000007.1:0-7799 GCA_964653115.1 uncultured Candidatus Saccharibacteria bacterium
AAGAAGCACGTTCATCGTGCCCGTCACATTGACTTCATGCGTCTCCACCGGATGCTCGATGGAAAACTGGACTCGGGGTAGGGCGGCAAAATGGAAAACGTAATCCGCGTCAACAAAGTGAGGTGAGATTGCTTCGAGGTCACAGATGTCGGCCACAACTAATTTTGCTTTTTCATTTACCTTTTCCTTTTTCCCCGCCACCAGATTATCAATCACCGTCACTTCAAGACCTTGATCGATTAAAAAGTTGGTCAGGTGCGAACCGATGAAGCCAGCGCCACCTGTGACCACAGCTTTTAATTTATTTTCCATGACTTTCATTATACCAAACTATACTCCAACTTGGGACAACAGCGTTCGGGTTGTCTTCAAAGCAATGGTGACATCGAGCCAGAGACTACGATTCTTGAGATAATAAAGATCGTAAGAGAGTTTCTCTCTCGTCGCATCAAGAGCGAGTCGGAAGTGCGGGTGATGTTCTTGATAAATCTGCGCCCAACCAGAGAGGCCAGGGGTGATGAGGTGACGCACTTGGTAATATGGAATCTGATCATTATAAACTTTCACATATTCTGGTCGCTCCGGTCGTGGTCCAATGAGTGATTGTTCTCCCCGCACCACGCTCCAGAGTTGAGGCAGTTCATCAAGGCGCGTCTTACGCAGAATCTTGCCCATCATTGTCACTTGCCTCGCTCCCAGATCGGCCTCGGTCGTCATACTCCGAAACTTGATGATCTGGAAAATCTTCCCCCCTCGACCAACTCGCGGTTCGCGATAGAAGATCGGCCCCCGGTCGTTCAGGTAAATCAGCCCAGCGATAATCGGATAAAACGGTAACGAGAGAAGAGCAAAAATTGATCCGGCCACGAGATCCATGAGACGCTTGACCAATTGATACGTCAGACCAGAATCGTGTTCGATATGCTCGAGGAACCATTGCTCGCTGATAACCGAGAGTGGAATCCGGCCGAAGACTTCTTCATAGAGTCGATGAACGCTCACCACTTGCACGCCGGCAACCATCAGCCGATAACAAGCGGCGACCTCGAGATCAGTTTGCCGATCATAGAAGTTGAGGACGAGAGTGGTCACTTCATTGGGTTTCAATCGAACGAGTGAACCTTGATTATTGATGATCTCGACTTGATACTTCTGATTGTGCGAGAACTCATGTTTCAATTCATCCACCTCTGCCCCACGACAGTGGAAGAGGTAGCGCTCGAGTCGCCCCCGACGCAGAGAACGACTACCGTAGCGTCGCCAAACGAAGATTAGCCCGAACGATAATAAGAGATCGAGGAAGAGCGTGAGCTTCGGTGTAATGCTGAAAAACGGAATGTAATAGAAGAAGATGATGGTGAGAAAACTGCCGGCCAACTGAGCGTTGATCACCGTCTTGGCGAGGCGGTTATCGAAAGCTGATGATTGCCGACCATAAAGATCCGCAATAAAGAAAACTATAATCCAGATCAAAAAGACCAAGCTAAAAGGAGCTAAGTGGTTAGAAATATTTTGCCACGAAGGGATCTCCCAATAGCGAATAAGGAGCGTGAGCCAGAGGGCGAGAAAGTAAGCAATGATGTCCCCGAGGCAGAGCAGATAGGCCTGCCGAGCACTGTGCCGACGAATCATAATATTGGTAAAGTAATCATACTCTAAAAGGCTTTTTTATGCTATAGTCTACTCGTGTCGAGCGAGAAATCTAAACTGAAAATCCTGTTCGTCGTGACTAAGGGCAACTGGGGTGGGGTTCAGCGCTATGTCTATGATCTCGCCACTAATCTGCCGGAGAAGTCCTTCGAGGTGACCGTGGTCGTGGGGGAAGGTGCGATCCTACCATTGCGCCTGACCGAAGCAGGCGTGAGGAATATCTCTCTCCCCTCGCTGGGGCGGGACGTGAAGCTTCGCGATGACTTAAAAACTTTTTTCACTCTTCGTCGGCTCTTCCGCGATGAGAAACCAAATATCATTCACTTGAATAGTTCCAAGGTCGGCGCCATGGGCGCCTTGGCTGGTCGAATCTATAATCTAACAGCTAAAAGCTACAAGCTAAAAGCTACCATAATTTTCACCGCTCATGGTTGGGCTTTTAACGAAAACCGGTCAAAAATTTCTAAAATCATTATCGCCTTCCTTCATTGGCTAACGGTCATCTTAGCCCATCAAACAATTGTCGTCGCCGAGACCACGCGGCGGCAAATGCGACGCTTCCCCTTCACCAAGCGTCGCATGACCGTGATCAATAATGGCTTGTCTGATTTGATCTTCTTCGATCGCCGATCGGCCAGACGAGAGCTCCTCGGTGAGATCGGCAAGTCGTCAGACCAATCCTTTTGGCTCGGCACCATCTCCGAGCTTCATCCAAATAAGGGCCTGCAATATCTGATCCAGGCAGTAAAAATTTTAAACAAATCCTTGACCGTCGTCATAATTGGCGAAGGCGAAGAGCGCGGAGCGCTGGAGAAATATATCAAACACCTCGGTCTCGAACGCCAAATCCATTTGGTCGGTCAAAAAGATAATGCTTCGAAATATCTCAAAGCCTTTGATCTCTTCACGCTCACTTCGATCACCGAGGCCTTCCCTTACGTTATCCTCGAGGCGGGCGTGGCGGGCTTGCCGGTTGTCGCCTCGGGCGTCGGGGGTATACCCGAGATTATCACTAGCATGCAATCCGGTATTCTCGTCAAACCTCGTCACCCCAATGAAATCGCCAAGGCCGTCGAATTCCTGCTCACTTATCCAGACAAGGCGCGTCAATTCGGTCAAGAATTAGAACAGCGGGTCAAGAAAAACTTCTCCACGGCCAAGATGGTCAAGGAGACCATCTCGGTCTATAATCATATTGATGTCCCCTCTAGAAGCTAGAACCTATCACCTAAAAGCTGTTCGAGGCTTCACCCTCATCGAACTCCTCGTCGTCATTGCGATTATCGGCATCTTGGCGAGTGTCATCCTTGCTTCTTTGGGTACGGCTCGCGACAAGGCTCTCGACGCCGCGATCAAAGAAAATATGTTAAGCATCAGAACTGCTGCGGCTTTATATTTTTCCGACAACGGAAATTACGGCGATTCTTTTAATGACGATGATTGCCCTGACTCTGGTATAAATGGAGATAAGATGTTCTATGACACAGGTGGTCCACAAATTGATCCTCAAATTAATCATTTGATTCAACAATCAGAACTTCTGTATGGTGGATCATTTACTGGTATCTCATCAGCCAGATGCCAATCAGACTCCACCACAAAAAGATATGCCGTGGCTATGCCGATGAGGATTCAAGATGCTGTGCTTCCAACTAATATAAAATATTTCTGTGTTGATAGTAATGGTACGGCTAAGATCGTATATACATCGATCGCGGCAAATGCAATATCTGCTTCTTTGTGTTCTTAACCTTACCTTTATCCCCTCCGCTCATAGCCAAACGAATTGCTATTATATATAATCAACCTAATGAAGCTACAAGCTAACGAAGCTACCTCTCGAGGATTCACCCTGATTGAATTGTTGGTGATAATTGCAATTATTGGTATAGCTGGAACTTCCTACTCCTGTGGAGTGAGTGTTCCATAAAAGATTCGAGAATCACCCTCCGCCCAAAAACTCATTTTGTAACTCGTCGCGGGGGGTTTTTGTTTTACTTTTTTCTTATCCCCTATCCTTTACTTATCATCATCTTAGTAAATGGACGATCGTTAATATTCTAAGATGGACAAAAAAAATGGATTAAAATTTTTATCGATAAACCTCATCTCGCCGAGCAATTTTGAAAACGATAATCTGGTCGTCGACAACTTCGAAAATTATTCGGTAATCCCCGATGCGGAAACGCCAGTCACCCAAATAAGGATCGGCTAACCGCTCGGCAAATTTCAGTGGATCTGGTTGAGTTGTATAAAAACGTAATTTAAAAACGATTCGTTTCTGGATCGCTTGGGGTAAGTGACTAAGGTTCTCGATTGATTTTTTCGTATAGACGACTTCCATCAAAATTAAAAACCAAGCTGTTTTAAAAGCTTATCCTGACTGATGACCTTGCCGTCCCTAGCTTCCTGGCGAGCGGTAGCAATATCGGCGCAATGCGCAAAGTAAGATAACATCCGACCAAAACGTTGGTCGAGACTTTTAAGCCGGAGGTACTCGTTTTTAGCGAGTGTCACCTTGCCACCGTTTGATTTTGTGTTTGTGATTGTAGCAATATTCATATCTCGTAGTTTAACTTAAGGAGAGTTACTTGGCAACCCTCCTAAACCCCGCCTAGAAACTCATTCTGTAATTCGTCGCGGTGGAAGGAGCGGGAGTAGCGGCGCATGCCGAGCAAGATTCCAAGGCCGATGAATTCGGTGAGGAGATGTGAACCGCCATAACTCACGAAGGGTAAGGTTAGCCCCGTGACCGGCAAGAGGCCGATATTCATGCCGACGTTGATAATGAAGTGACTCATGAAGAAGATGGTGAGTCCGACCCCAAACAAGATTTCAAAATTGGTGGCGCCGAGGAGCGAAATTTTTACGATTCGCCAGATAATAATACTGAAAAGCGTGAAGAAAATAATGACCCCGACGAAGCCCCATTCTTCAGCGAAGGCGGCGAAGATAAAGTCGGTTTGATATTCCGGTAAAAAACGGAGTCGGGATTGCGTACCGAAACCGACCCCCTTCCCTAAGACTTGCCCCGAGCCGACCGCGATCGTCGATTGGAAGGCGTTGTACCCCGCCCCTTGGATATCCGCGAGCGGATTGATGAAGGAGAGAATCCGATTCTTCTGATTACCGGTGAAGACAGCCAACCATAAGATGATAAAAGTAATGATGGCCACACTTCCCACAAGCAAAAGATGTTTCTTCGAAACGCCCGAGACCATAATCATTCCCAACCAAATAGCGAAGATGATGACAGCTGAACCGAAATCCGGTTGAAGCAAGATGAGGACGAAGGGTAAGAGAGCATAGAAGCCGGAGACCAAGATGTGCCGAATATGGGCGATTTCAATATGACGACGCGAAAAGTATTTGGCTAAAATTAAAATCAAACTAAGTTTGACGAAGTCGGCCGGCTGAATAGAGAAAGCCCCGAAAGAGAACCAGCCCCGGGCCCCGCGCACCGACTCGCCGAAGAGAAGGAGGGTGGCGAGGAGAGTGAGGAGTACCGCGTAGACCACCACCACAACCCCACTTCGCCTAAGGAAACGGAAGTCAACGAAGGATAGGCCGAAGACCGTAACGAGGGCGAGCGTGAGCCAGACGATTTGTCGACTGAAGAAGCGACTTGGTGCAATGAAGGAATCCATTGTCACGAGCCCGGCCGTGCCCAAGGCGAGAGCCGAGAGGATGAGCCACCAGTCGATCTGCCTAACGAACTGGTTCAAGCGCCACATGGGTATAAAATTCGGTAAAGGTCGGAGGAAAAGCGAAGGGGCGAGGCCAAGTGAAACTGATCTCGCTCGATTCACCGGCCCCTAATCGCTCGACGAAGGTGCTGTTTGAAGCAAAGATGTTATGTTGATTATCCGAAAGTAAGACCACAATCTCAATCTTACTAACTGACGTTGGAGAATTGTTGGTGAGCTTGGCTTTAACAATTGGAGTTGGTTCATTCGAGAAGGTGTCACCCGTTACCGTGAGCGTCGGCCGAGTAGACGTGGATCTCTCCCACCGTGGCAAACCGGTGAAGGTGAGATACGCCCGAGTGGGGATACGTCTACCCGCATTAATGTCAGTGAAAAAAATCGGATAATCTTCCCCGGGCCAAAGGGAGACACTCCCCTTCACGGTATTAATGAGAGAATTATCTGCGTCAACAAATTTAATCTCGTAAGGCAAACGCATTGCCACTAAATCAGGATTAGGATTCCTAACAAAGCCAACCAGATCGAAGACACCAGCCCCGATTGGTAAAACACGAGCCCAAAGCGCCCGCACTGCTTGGGCTTCATTGGTACAGACGGCCGAGCAGAGTCCACCGCAATCAATGCCAAGCTCACCCTGATTGCGCCGACCGTCGCTACAACTTGGCCGAGGCCAGAGGGCCGAGGCGAAGAACGCGCCAGCCGCAATGACCACCGCGAAAAAGCCGAAGAAGTAAGTTAGTTGTCGCCTCGTGCTCCAGGAAGCCATAGATTATCTATCATATCATATCAAACGTTCTGTTCTGGCGGCTAGCTACTCTCCCCTTACGAGTACCATCGCCACTACGGTGCTTAACGGCCGAGTTCGGAATGAGATCGGGTGTGACCACCGCGTCGAACCACCAGAACAGAACGCTCGAAAACAAAAAACAGTAAAGTAATTAAAAATTTAAAAAACTATTCGAACCGTCAGTGCTTCGCTGATTTCCCGATGGGACTGGGCGGATTAGTACGCCTTGGCTCAATCCATTACTGGACTTACACCTAGCGCCTATCAACGTCATCATCTTTGACGGGCCCTCTCCCCGCCCGAAGGCGGGGAACGATACGTAATCTTGGGGGAGGCTTCCCGCTTAGATGCTTTCAGCGGTTATCCCGTCCCGACATAGCTACCCGGCGGTGCCGCGGGCGCGACAGCCGGTACACCAGAGGTCAGTTCATTCCGGTCCTCTCGTCACATTCTTCCCCTGTCACCAGGAGTGTAGACTATATCTTCATCCGTTCCACTATAGTGGGGTGAGGATGTCGGCGTATTACCCATGCAAGCCGTCCACCTAAGGCGGATTCGCCAATGCATAAGTCTAAGTCATTCAGACTTAAGTCGTTACGGGGTCAAACCTAAATTTTATTTTTCTTTAGTTGTTCGTAAATTGCTCCAAGTAGGACAATTATTATGAACAAACCAATGTCTAGTTTTGTAATTCCAAACATAAATTCAATTTTAGATCGACTTCCCACGGTATTGTCTTAATTATCTCTGGTCCTCAAGTATATTGTACCATTATCGCTGGACCGCAACAATAATGGTTATCAACGGTTCCAGACCAATTAAGATTCCACCGTTATTAGCCGCGTTGTCAACGCGAATTACTTCGCGCAGTAGCAATTATTTTACTAGGAACGACTCCCCTCACATATCAACGCCTGCAGTAGATAGGAGACCAACCTGTCTCACGACGGTTTGAACCCACATCGAGCAGAAAGTTATGAAAAGTTTTCGTTTTCGATTCGAAAAGAAGTAGAGATAGGAAATCAATCATAATCACGGCGGTCCCGACGCGAAGTCGGGGTGAAGTCAACTAATATCGGTGGAATCCTAATCTGCTAACGACGGATGGACAACACCGAGGGAATCCGCCGCGGCGGAGCCCGTAGAGACTAAACGTTGACCCCCGGACGCTACAGTCGGTGAAGTTATAGTCCAATGCACTTAGTAATAAGTGGAAACATGCGTGAGACAGGTTGGTCTCCTATCTACTGCAGGCGTTGATATGTGAGGGGAGTCGTTCCTAGTAAGTAATTGCTACTTTCATGAGTAATCATGATTGAAAATGCTGCTCATAACGGTGAAGCCTTCATACGATCTTGGTCTAAGAATTATAATCCTGACGGTTCTTGTGTTATAATTTGCTTGAGGACCAGATCCTCTTTAAGGTAATACCGTGGGAAGTCGATCTAAAATTAAAAATAATTAAAATGAAAAATTGGATAAAAGAAAACTGGTTTAAGTTGGGCGTTCTGATCATACTCTTCTTTCTTTCGTGGAGTATGATCAATTGGATGCAAACATCCATTCGTCAAATGGAGCCCCCCCGCGTGCTTCCAAGACTTCCTAGTTTTTAATTTTAGGTTTGACCCCGTAACGACTTTGTCCATTAGGACAGG
>CAZZED010000008.1:0-4042 GCA_964653115.1 uncultured Candidatus Saccharibacteria bacterium
ACTCGTTGCTCCTTCACCATGGCCGCTTGGAGCTCCGTCAAATCTTTAACTACTTCTTCTGCCGCCCAACCTTCTTGGTCGAAGGAGACATCACTTAAGACATAGGGCTGACAGGGAGAATTCTCTCCGACGATGAGATCAAACAAACGCTCTCTGACGCCATCGTCCCATTCTAAGTTGGGACACAGATTGAAGAGATAACTCTGTCGTTGATTGACGGGGAGCTTCCACAAAGGTGGGATGATGAAGGATTGCTCGAAGCGGAGAGTCATCTCATCAATCCCAAACTGACCCAGCCACTCGACGAAATCATTGTCCGAAAGATCAAACAACTCAGGTATCCCGAGTTCCTTCAATCTAGTGACCTGCATCCGGTGGTGAGCTCTGGCGAATTGAGCAATTGATTCTGTGGGACTTAGGGCAACCATTCGTGCACACCTCCTCTTAAAAAAGAGAACCACCAGAAGAACAAAAATCCAAATCTCTCACCTGATTCTAGCACGATTGTGGACCCACGGGGAATCGCACCCCGGACTCGTCCATGCCATGGACGCGTGTTACTTCTATACCATGGGCCCCGTCGATAGCGAGATGAACCCGCATTGTTAAGTTAACATAGATTTGTTACGATGTGAATCACTTATGTTCCAAGACTTCTTGCTCAAACGCTTACTCAAGTCGCAAGGCGTGCCGGAAGCGCAGATTGAGCTGGTGCTCGGCGCGATGAAGAAGAACCCCGAACTCTTCAAGCAGATCGCTGTCGAAATTGAAACTAAAATTAAGTCCGGGATGAATAAACAGGTCGCGGCAATGAGCGTGATGCAAGCGCACCAAGCGGAACTTGCGCAAGTTATGGGTAATTAAAATTATTATGGAAAAGGAATATTCTTACAAAAGACTTTTTTCTTTTTTCAAACAATTCCTCACCCCTTATGGCGGTCGTTTTTTAATTGCCACCCTACTCTCAGCTATCAGTTCGGCGGTCTGGCTCTATAATGCCTACGCCCTCGCTAAGGTGGTGGATTTCGTCGTCGGGTATGAGGCGGGTCAATCCCTCTCGCCACTCTACCTCGTCTTCACGCTCTGGTTCATTGTGATGTGCACAAGATACATCACTTCTTTTTACTCCAGATACATTGGGATGAGCATTGCGGAGCGGGCAGGGAAGGATGCCGAAATTTATTCCATCAGGCATCTTTCCCTGCTCGATATCGCCTGGCATGAGAAGGAGAATACCGGCAATAAACTCAAGCGAATAGATCGTGGCGCGCAGAATATTATCGATGGCACGCGTCTTTGGCTGGGAGATATTGTCGAGGTGATAGTCAACATTGTCGGTGGATTTATAATTATTTCTCAATTTGATAAAAAATTGTCAGCTTTTCTTGCGATTTACCTCGTTGTTTATTTCTCGATTGCTAGATTTGTCCGAATTCGAGCCGTCAGGGCGATGAAGGATGTGAATATAAAAGATGAAGAAATAACTGGCCTCTTGTTCGAAATCGCTGCCAATATTCGAACGGTCAAGATTCTCGGTATGGCTCGAAAGATAATCGCTCTTGCCAAGACCGAAACAATTGATTATGCCGGTAAGGCAAAGAAGCGAGTTTTTTGGTTTCAAATCGGAAGGGTGTTGAGAGGGGTGTGGGATGGAATTGGACGGATTTCCCTACTCATTTTTGTAACCTGGGGGATTATTCAAGGGCATTATGAAGTAGGCTTCCTGGTTTTATTCTATGGCTATTTCAACATGCTCACTAACTCGATTGGCAGTGTCGCGGATGTGACCCAAGAATTAGCTACCTACAAAGCGAACGTGGGGAGATTGACTGAAATCCTTGACGAACCAATCATGATTGATGATGAACAAGGGAAGGTAACGTTTCCCGAGAATTGGGGGTCACTGGTCATCAAGGACTTATCTTTCAAGTATGGTGACAATCGTGTTCTCAATGGCGTTAATCTTGAGATTAAGAAAGGCGAAAAAGTCGGAATCGTCGGGTTATCTGGGGCGGGCAAGTCGACGCTCTTCAAACTTCTGCTTAAAGAATATGAAAACTATGCTGGGGAAATTTTGATTGGCGAGGTTCCGCTCCGTACGATTAACAAATCAAGTTATGCGAACCACATTGCCGCGGTTCTCCAAGAGACGGAAGTGTTCAATATGTCGCTAAGACAAAATATCATTTTAGCCGGCCGTGACAAAAGAGATGACGAGAGTTCCTTCAATCGAGCTCTGGAAACAGCTCACGTCATAGATTTTTTACACAAGCTTAAAGAAGGAGTAGAGACGTTGATTGGAGAGAAGGGGGTAAGATTATCTGGCGGGGAGCGCCAGCGGCTAGGGATTGCCCGAGCCGTTTTCAAGGGTCCAGAGATACTCTTCCTTGACGAGGCAACTTCTCATTTAGATGTTGAGTCAGAGCAGAAAATCCAAGATTCCCTCGAAAAATTTTTTAGAGATGTCACGGCCGTGGTGATTGCACACCGTCTCTCAACAATAAAAAAGATGGATCGGATTATTGTCATCGAACATGGAAAAATAATTGAAGAAGGGACTTTCGATGAACTTTATTCTAACGGTGGTCGTTTCCGAGACTTCTGGGATAAACAAAAAATTTAAAAACAAAAAAGTCAAGATGCTGGTGTTTTAAGCAGGCACATATGGCGGGGGAGGGAAGTAAAGATCGGTTGAATTTTGGGCCTAGAAGCTATAAGCTAGAACCTAACACCTAATCCATGTCTCCCCAAATTAATATTTATATCGAGCGGCTAAAGAATTAGGTTTTATAATCGATTACAAAAAGTTTCGAGGTTGGCTTAGGCAGAAATATAATCCGACCAACGTTTATTTATTCATTGGCCTTGTTCCAGATCGAGCTAAATTTTATGAACATCTGCAAGAGTGCGGATTTATTCTAGTTTTCAAACAGACGATTTCGGTGGGCGGAAGTATTAAGGGCAATTGCGACGCTGAATTGGTGTTGAAGTCTGTGTCTGATTTTTATACCCAAGCTTTTACTCGTTGCATTTTAATTACCGGCGATGGTGATTTCGGTTGCTTGGTTGAATTTTTGGAGTCGAACAAGGTGTTGGGTAGGCTCATCGCCCCAGACGAAAATAAATGTTCCATCTTGCTTCGTAATAAAAATATCGAAATAACTTTCCTAAACGACCATTATCATAAGTTTTCAAGCAAGGCCTAAAAAGAAAAAGCCCCCGATGCAGACGGATCTGCACAAGGGTCTTTTCCATAGTGATAGTCCTATTATAATCATTAGTATTATTAAGTCAAGCGAAAATGAGGGGATAAAAAATATTTGAATAATTCACCTAAAAGCGATAAGCTAGAACCTAACACCTTTTTATCATGTCTCTATCTATCGGCATCGTGGGGTTACCAAACGTCGGCAAGTCGACGCTCTTCAACGCGCTGACCAAGAAGAGCGTGCCGGCGGAGAATTACCCCTTCTGCACCATCGACCCTTCCGTCGGCGTCGTGGCCGTGCCAGATGAACGCTTGGATAAGTTATCTAAATTTTCTCAATCAGTTAAGACCGTGCCGGCGGCCGTCGAGTTCGTTGACATCGCGGGATTGGTCGCTGGCGCTTCGAAGGGTGAAGGATTGGGAAACCAATTTTTATCCCATATCCGAGAAGTTGACGCTATTGCTCATGTTGTCCGTGTTTTTTCGGATAAAGATATTGTTCATGTGGCGAATAAAATTGATCCGCTCACTGATGCCGAAATCATCAATCTTGAGTTGGCGTTGGCCGATGAGCAGAGTATCGCGAAACGAAATGAGAAAGCCCGGCGGGACAAAAATTTGCCACCCCTCCAACTCCTTCGCGACAAGCCGATGCTTTATGTAATCAACACTTCGGCGGCGAGCGATAATGTGACCGTCAATTTACCCGGGCCAGTGGTAAAAGTTGACCCAGTTTTCGGCACGGGCCTCGATGATCTCATCACGGCGAGTTATAAGTTGCTCGGGCTCATGACTTACTTCACGACGGGCCAAGACGAGACGCGCGCCTGGACG
>CAZZED010000009.1:0-5664 GCA_964653115.1 uncultured Candidatus Saccharibacteria bacterium
ACCTTGCCAGTGGCTCCGATTATATCACAGCCCAATCTTAAAGTGCATCGAAATCGCGCGATGATAAACTAATTTGCTTTAAAAGATCTGCTCTTCGAGAATTTCCGCCAACTCTTGTCGGACAATTTCAACATTTTTACCCTGACTGTAAACTCCCCGAAAACGAGGAAGCCACCCGGCCCATTGCTTCACCGATTCATCATATTCATATTCAGCGAGTGACAGCTGATGCTCAATAAATTTTTGCAATCGAGACATAGTGATCCCATCCTACCACATCGCGAAACAATGGATCAACCCACCTTAGCAAGTCTTACCAAGGGTGGGGCTTGTACTTTTACTGCCAAGGTCTTGCTGTCAAGGTCAAACCTTGCCAGTGACGCCTTACCAGTGATCACCTCTAATCGATAACTTTTATCGACTCAATTATCTTTCTAGTTAACGGAATTTTAACTGGGTCAATAGCTAATACAGCTTTGCCATTCGGCATATTGATGATTAATATATCTGGTTTATTGGAATCAAATTCACACAAATAAGATTCCTGATTTGAAATTGTTTTTAACTGACAATTATCCTTTTTCAAATCTAGTCCTTGGTCATTAAAGTAGTTTACTAAGTTCTTCTCGCCTAAATATACATAAGTAAATATCAATGGGTATGGGTAATCACGCACTAATGGCTTAGAAAAACTTGGAACAAATAACTCATAAACAAGGCCACTTGTAATCTTGCTCTGGGGGGAATTTAAACTGAGCGATAGTAAAGCAGAAATTGGGTAAGGTAAGGAAATAGGGATTATGTCTGACCATGTAGAAGGAACATCAAAAGTAAAACCGTCATCTTTTGCTCTATCTATAGTTTTCCAAGAAACCCAGTTACTGGGAAATATCTTCTCAACTAAGTTGCTTCTCTCACGTGGTGGAAGTGTTTCAAGGATATTCAAGAGTCCTGACAATGATAACAAAAAAACGATTACAATAATTTGGATTACCATTTTAAATCGCGAGCCGCGATTCTTTTTTATATCAACATAGATCAGTATCACTGACCCTAAGCTTTGGAGCACCATACTAAGTATTGAGAAACCGAAGATGATTATCGGGAACACAAACAAAAACCCCCCTATATAAAGAAGAACGGAGTGTTTATTCATGAGTCAAATTATACTACTGTGCAGAGTATTAAGCTACCAGATACTTTCCCTCCTTATCTTTCTTGAAAAATTTTGGATTCTTAAGATTGACGAGCACGGTGTTGTGCTTGACGTAGCGCTCTTTGAGCACGCGGGCCATGATCTCCTCTTCGGTGAGCGGACCGTGTTCTTTAATTATATTTTGAATCACTTCGCGAACGATACCGGGAGCGTAACCCCACTCGGTGAGCGCATAGATTCCTCGGCCAACGAGGACGAAGCGGCCATCCTTGATGAGCTCATTGTGACAAGTGGCCGGATTAGCCCGGCGTTTGAAGGACGATTGGATTGACTTGGCCACCTCTAAGAAGTGCATCGGTGACCCCTGTTGGCGAAGGACGAGGAAGGCGTAATCGCGAACCCCCCGAACACGGACGGAAGGTGATGTGGCCAGACCCCATTCCCCCACCGGCGAGACACCGAGATTCTTAGAGATGGTGAGCCAACGGCGAGCCTTATCTTCAAGCGTGCCGTTGTCTTCTCCCCCATCAAGCTTAGAGAGGAGACGCGAGACCATGTCCTTCTCCGAGAGCAGATCGGTATCCGACAAGGTTTTGGCTACCGCCTGAAGTGATCGATGGACACGATCGGCGAGCGTCTCGTCGATCGTCCAGCGATGATGAAAGTGATCGTCTTCCTTGAGGCGCGTGAACTCATTACCCAAGACGAGCAAGAAGTGAAGGTTATTCTGGACCACTTGATTCTCATCCAAATGAGTCAAGAATTCGCGCTCGTGCACGATCCCGCCGTATTCATGGAGCGCGAGTTTGAGCTCGGTGAAAATGTCTTGGGTCGTGGTAAAGGTTGGCGACTTACGAATCGCCCGCAGAGAAAATTCTTCGATCTGACGCACCCGTTCGCGAGTAATATGGTAACGTTGACCAATCGCTTCCAGGGTCTCACCTTCGCTCTCATCGAGGCCATAACGTCGACGCATGATGTCTTGCGCCCGCTCTGGCAAACACGCGAGTAGCGTTTTGCTCACTTGTCTAGGTTTGAAACTAATGGTTTCTTTAGTCATATAATAACCCTATCATCCTATACTTATGTCGTCAAGGAGTCAGGTAAACACAGAAAGCCGCCCGGGTTCGCCAGAAGCGAACGAGGGCGGCTACTTTTCCGTAATCTTTCCTTTGTGTTGGAGTTTCTGTGAATCAGGCGCACTTCAACTGGTCGGGGAGGAACTCCGCGTCGAGGATTTCTATGATCACCTCATCTTCGGGCTCTTCAAGAAGAGTGAGGTCTTGAGGATTCTCAACTGCTTCAACCAGACACTTGCCCAACTCCTCCCGCACCATTGCCTTCGGACCATATTTGCCCCGACGCTCCCGACGACGACGCAACGTGTTTGCCTGCACCTGCCTGTTAGCCCGCGCTCTGCACATTCTCTGTCCTCCAGAAAAGAGAAACGAAAGAAAGAAAGAAAAAGAAGATCTGACTCGCCCTAAGATACCACTAGGCAGGCTTCTCGTCAACCACAAAATTGACCAAGCGATTGGGGATAAAGATCGTCTTCTTAATTACCTTGTCCTTGAGCCATTTTTTAATTTGTTCCCGTTCTTTGACCGTATTGACGACCATCGCTTCGGCCATATCGACAGGGAGAGTAATCGAATCACGCACCCGACCGTTCACCTGCACGATGATTATGGCTGTTTGCTTCAACAACTTCTTCCGATCAACCTTCGGCCACGGCGCGAGGTGAATTGATTTCGACTCGCCCAAACTCTGCCACAGCTCATCAGCCAAGTGCGGGGTGAAGGGTGAGAGTAATTTCAAGAAAGTTTTGAAGAATTTTACCGGAATAGAATCCGGCTTCTCAAATTTCTCAAATTCATTGAGCAAGATCATCAGCGACGAGATGGCGGTGTTGAACTTCATCGCCTCAATATCTTCACTAACTTTTTTAATCGTTTGGTTAATTAGAAGTTGGAGACTTTCTCTCTGTTTTCCACTTTTAGTTTTTAGTTTTTCGCTTTGCCCTAATCGCCACACCCTTTCTAAAAAGCGTCGCGACCCCACGAGCCCATCTTCACTCCAAGCGATCGCTTGACCAAAGGGACCCATAAACATCTCGTAGAGACGCAGGGTGTCGGCGCCAAAGCGCCTCACGATTTCATCCGGATTAACGACGTTGCCTCGCGACTTCGACATCTTCTCTCCATCACCGGCCAAGATGAGACCGTGGGAGGTGCGCTTCTGGTAAGGTTCTTTACCTGGGACGAGTTTCAGATCATTCAAGACTTTGTGCCAGAAGCGGGAGTAGAGAAGGTGGAGCGTGGTGTGCTCCATGCCACCGTTGTACCAATCGACGGGCAACCAGTGAGATAGCTTCTTAGCTTCTAGCTTGTAGCTTGTAGCCTTTTTCATCAAATAAGCGAAGTAATACCATGATGAGCCGGCCCAATTGGGCATCACGTCTGTCTCCCGCCGCGCTAGACCATGGCACTTCGGACACCTTACTTCCACCCAGCTCTTCATATTCGCGAGCGGCGACTCGCCATTATCGGTCGGTTGGTACTTCTCCACCTTCGGCAACTTAACCGGCAAATCCTTATCCGGCACGGCTTGCCACTCATGACACTTCTCGCAAAAAATTAACGGGATCGGCTCGCCCCAATATCTTTGTCGCGAGAACACCCAGTCACGGAGCTTGTAAGTGGTGCGAGGTCGGGCTCCAATTTTAGTTAAAGTTTCCTGATCAGCCATCGGCACATCCCTGATCGGCAAATTGTGCTTCTCGGCGAAAGCGCGATCGCGTTCGTCGTGCGCCGGCACGCCCATCACGACGCCGGTGCCGACGCCGTCCATCACATACTCGGCTTCCCAAATTGGAATTTTTTCCTGCGTCGCCGGATTCACGGCGTACTCGCCCGTGAATCGATCCACCTTCCCATACTGCGCGATAAACGTCGCGCCGAAGATCGTCTCGGGCCGAGTGGTGAAAATTTTAATCACCCCACCCAAACCCTCCCCCAAGGAGAGGGCTTTTAATTCAGTGCTGATTCTTAATTTAACCGAGACGATATCCTCGATTATTTCATCGTTACGAAATCTGATAACCTTGTAACCACTTTCTCGGAGCCAGACCGTTCTCTCTTCGTCTTCTACTTTTTGATAATCGTGAATGTCACCATCGACTTCAACCACTAACCTTCTTTCTAAACAAACAAAATCAACAATAAATTTTCCAATAATGTGTTGCCGTCGGAAATGACCGCCAAGTGAATTATCTCTTAGCGCTTGCCACAATAATTCTTCAGCCTCGGTTGGATTCTTCCGCATGTCAATGGCCCGATCTTGAAGAGCCCGCCAAGTTTTGGCGTCCGTGGTTTCGTAACCCCACCCTTCCCTCCCCGAAGGGGAGGATTCCTGCACTTTTTCCCCCTCTCCTTCGGGGAGGGGGCCGGGGGTGGGGTGAGTGATCTTAAATCCAATTTCCGCCCCCTCACTCCGCCCAATCCAATGCCTTTGCTGGAGCTTGATCGGTTCGGGGTAATTAACAAGATCAAGCTCTTTATCTAGACGGTCGGCATACTTGGTGATAGCGAGCAGCCACTGCTCCTTCTCCCTTTGCTCCACCGCCGTGCCACAGCGCTCGCACTTACCGTCGATCACTTCTTCATTGGCCAAACCGATCTTATCCTTCGGGCACCAATTAATTGCAATCTTCGCCTTGTAGGCCAGACCTTTCTTAAAGAATTGGAGGAAGAGCCATTGCGTCCACTTATAATAATTTGGGTCGGTCGTATTGACCTCGCGCGACCAGTCGAAGGAGAAGCCGAGCGACTGAAGCTGTTTCCGATAACGGTTGGTATTCTGTTTCGTAATCAATTGTGGTTGGAGACCAGTCTTAATGGCATAATTCTCGGTCGGCAAGCCGAAGGCGTCCCAGCCAATCGGGTAGAGCACCTCATAACCTTCGGCGCGACGCTTGCGGGCTACCACGTCGAGCGCGGTATAGCTCCGCATGTGCCCCACATGAAGACCTTCGCCCGACGGAAATGGGAATTCTATTAAGCCGTAGAACTTCGGCTTCTTGGATTTATCTTTGGCCTCATTGAGCTTCTGCTTCAGCCAAACCTTCTGCCACTTCGCCTCAATGACCTTAGAATTATATTTCTTCATATCTTAAACTCTATCACATCACCGTCCTGCACAATATATTCTTTGCCTTCGGTGCGGAGTAAACCTTTTTCGCGCGCGTTGGCATAAGAGCCGGCGGTGAGAAGCGTCTGCCAATTAATCACTTCGGCCTTGATGAAGCGCTCTTTGAAATCGCCGTGGATCGCGGCCCCCGCTTCGGGCGCGGTGCTCCCTTGCTTAATCGTCCAGGCGCGCGTCTCGTCTTGGCCCGTCGTGAAGTAAGTCATGAGCCCGAGCAACTTATAACTCGCCGTGATGAGATCATCGAGGCCCGTGCCGAAAACTGGGTCAACTTTTACCACTGGCCCGGGTAAATTGACGGT
>CAZZED010000010.1:0-6314 GCA_964653115.1 uncultured Candidatus Saccharibacteria bacterium
GACTAAAGAAGCCGACAAGTTGCTAATGGATGGTTTTGGTACAGTAATTATTAATGATGATAATTTTTTGAGTATCTATAAAGAACTTAAATTTAATGATCGGGTTAAAAAGATTGAAGAAATTCGGAGTTATCCACATTAAGGCTTGACAAAAGTTGGGGTTCGCGTATACTGTCTCCTGTGAGTGCTTTTCCTTTCCGCCTCGGCGGAGAGGACGGGCTCTGATAAGTTAGATGTCTTGCGTAAGTCCCCCAAAGCTTCGGCGGAGGGGGATTTGCGTGTCTACCCATAATTAACTATACTGTGGGGGTGATCTTTCGGGCCTAGTTGTGGCCGGCGGTCGCACTCACATAAAGACATTTAGTTTTTGGAGCTCGCACCCGCTGGCCACAGTTGGGCCGGAAGGTAGGGGTGGGGGAATTTATTATGCGTTACACTTGGACTTCGGTCGCCATTCTCTTTATCTGGATTTCCGCTTCGATCCTCATGGTGTCGGATCGCCTCACCGACCCCGAGATCTTCTTCTTCTTTGTGATGGCGATTACCGTCATTTTGGCCTACATCGGTTTTCGCTCGAAGTAATTTTGTAACGTGTGGCCAATAAAATTTTTCAAAAGATTCTGGACGATTGGTTCAATCAGTTTTCGTTTGTTGTTGGATCGAAAAACCAAACCAGAAGTTCGCTTCCGCCTCTTCTTCGAACGTTCGGGTGGCGCCTTCGTTGAACTCGGTCAAATTTTATCTCTCCGGCACGATCTCATTCCACCCCGCTACGCGAATGAATTGCTCAATCTCTTATCTAAAGTTAAGACCGCTCCCTACACGGCGATGCGACAAGTTTTCATTGATGAAGTGGGGCAACCACCGGAATTAGTTTTTAAAGAATTTGAGACTAAGCCAATCGCTTCGGCTTCGATCTCCCAAGTTTATCGAGCCCTTCTCCCCGATGGCACACCCGTCGTTGTGAAAATTCAGCGCCCAGAGATTAAAAAGATTTTCGAAACGGACTTCCTCTTAGCGCGCTTCTTCGGTCGTCTGGCCAGTCTCTTCAGAGTTTTTAATTCATTTCAGATTCGCGATGTCGTTAAAGAGTTCATCGCCTGGAGTCGGCTCGAGCTCGATTTTCGAGAAGAATTACTTAATTCTCAAGCTCTCGCGCGCCACAGTGAGAACCACCCGCGGACGATTATTCCTCATTCTTATGCCGAATGGTCCACCGAAAGAGTTTTGGTGAGTGAGAACATGACGGAAGTCTTCTCGGTGGAGACAATCTTAAAAGAGATCGAACGAGATCCAACTCACCGGGAAAGATTGATTACCAACCACTCCATTGACACCGAAGAGTTGGCTTATTATTTTGTCTTCGACATCATGCGCCAGTATTTTATTGATGGTTTTTTTCACGCTGATCCGCATCCGGCCAACCTCTTTTTCGCTCCGGGCAACAAACTGGGTTACTTCGATTTTGGGATTATTGGCCAAGCCGGTCAAGCGCGCCTCGATCTCTTGAGAATCGTCTACGGCATCGCCCGACGCGATCTCGTGTTCTCCAGTAAATATTTTCTCCGGTTTGCCAAAACGGCCGTGGCCGACGAGATTAATTTATTTAAATCAAAAGAGCCAGAGACCTTCAAGCGCTATTCTAAGGTGATTGAAAAGGTGGAAGAAATAATGCTCGATAATCTGCGGACTGATCTCGAAAGCATTCTGGCGCCGTGGTATGCCGAGCGAGAAGTCTCTGGTTACCAACATCTCACTTCCTCGCTGGTCTTCTCCAAGATGTTACTCAAGACTCAAGATTATGAAATTTATTTACCGCGGGAAGTAGTTATCTTCTTCCGCACCCTCGTTATCGCCGATATGGTGGCAGTCAAGCTCGCCCCCGGCTTTGATATTATTCGAGCCCTGAACTCTTTCTTCGCCACCTACCCTTTAACTTTGGCCGAAGAATTAATTACGACGAAAATTAATAAACTTGGAATATCAGAAGTGGCAGAAAACTTATCTCACTTGAGCTTTGAAGAATTGCTGGAAGAAAAAGCTAGGGAAAAAGAGAGGTTGGGAGTAGCGAAAGAACGCCTAATCAACACCATTTCGGCCTATGCTGAAGATTACGAAGAGATTCGACAGCTCCTCAAGGCATGATATGATGGTGATATGTTAAAAGATACATCACTGAAGACGGAAGTAGATTATGACGAAAATCTTAAGCAATTACTGGGTTGGGCGAGGCCTGAACTCGGTGTTTTAGAGAGAAGTTGCGGATTGGTAAAAGGGAATGGAAAAACTAGAATATCCCCCGTTGCTTATCAGAGAAAGATCAGGAAAGAGTGGGAGAAGAGATTGAAAAGACAATACAAGTAATATTTGTCGAGGTTTTATCATTAGAATAATCATAATCCAAAAATAAAATTATGGACGAACAGACACCCCAATCTTCGCAAGATTCAAGTTTGGAAGGTGACACCTTCCAGTCCTCTCCACCTTCAACACCGAGTGTTGACACACCCAAGATCGAGTCGGCGAAGAATCGCTACCTCATCGCCACCGTTCTTATCCTCGTGGCGGTCGGTCTCGGCTCCTGGGTCTGGCGCAATCAAATCCCCAAACTTTATCCAACCCCGACCCCAACGATTGATCAGCAACCAGCAGGCTCTTCTTCTGTCCCAATTCCAGACACGACTGCTGATTGGCAAACTTATCGAAATGAAGAGTATGGTTTTGAGTTTAAATATCCAAACGATTGGCAATCAACGGAGTTTTTAGATTTAGGATGGACAGAGTTTGGCGTTTCTTTTGATCCAAACAAAATTAATTTAGGGTCGGAATATTTAGGCAAGGTAATGTTTCAAGTACAGAAGAACCCCCCCAACCTATCGGATTACAACAATGGTGATTATCTTGTTGAAGATATTCTTATTTCTGATAAAAAAGCCGTTAAAGTTACACCGCGCAAGGCTCCAAAACAAGATTTTCGTGATCCATATACAACAATTTTTGTTTTTTCGGAATTGGATGATGGGCAACCATTTATGCTCGCATTGGATAATTCACTAATAGAGAGTGATAAAAAAATTTTTGAGCAAATTCTCTCCACTTTTAAATTTATTAAATAAAAAAACATGAAATACCCTTGGACAGCACTCTCGCTCATCATTGTTTGGATCTCGACCACTTATATTGTGATTAAGAATCACAATCTGAATGTAAATTATATTTTGCTCGTGACCCTTGTCGGGACGATTGTGATCGCGCTGATTGGTTTTCGGACGCCAACTTTCCATAAATAAAATAGTTATCCACACTTTGCGCGAAAAAAGATTGTGAGAGAAGTTTTTTCGCGCGATAATAATGATGTCAGTGGTAACGTCCTAGTGGTCGATCGTTATTAATAAAAAAACTTAGCGTAAAAAATAAAACTAAAATGGCAAAAAAGAAAAAGGCTTCAAAGAAGAAGGGAACGAAGAAGCGCAAGGCCTCGAAGAAGCGCAAGTAGGAGAACTTGATTTTAGATAAATTCCCCCGATTGGGGGAATTTATCTTTTTATGCTAACATCTCGATCATATGTCTATTGTCGGGAAAATTTTCGGCACCGCTAATGACCGTTATCTGCGGTCGCTTGAGCCGGTTGTTTTAAAAATTAATGAGCTTGAAGCAGGCCTTGTCGGTCTCACTGAAGCTGATTTGAAAGCTAAGACCGCCGAGCTAAAAGGCCGTTTAAATAGTGGCGAGACCCTCGATGATCTCTTGCCTGAAGCTTTCGCTCTCGTCCGTGAGGCGGCCAAGCGCACCCTCAAGCAACGTCACTTCGACGTTCAGTTGCAGGGGGGAATAATTTTGCATCAGGGTAAGATTGCCGAGATGAAGACGGGCGAGGGGAAGACTTTGGTGACCACTCTCACGGCCTTCCTGAACGCCCTTTCGGGCCGCGGTGTTCATGTGGTGACGGTCAATGATTATCTCGCGCGTCGCGATGCCGTCTGGATGGGTCAAATCTATGATGCTCTTGGACTCTCGATTGGTGTTATCAATCACGAACTCTCTTATCGCTACGATTCTGGTCACAGTGAGGTTGATGCCACCCGCGATCAGAGTGGTGGTTATCAAGTCTTCTATGAATTCCTAAAACCGGGTACCCGGCGAGAAGCCTATGAAGCTGACATCACTTACGGGACGAATAACGAATTTGGTTTCGATTATCTCCGTGATAATTTAGCTTACCAGACTGATCAAGTGTCACAGATCAGTTTACCATTAAGACCAGAACACGCCTACGCCATCGTCGACGAAGTTGATTCGGTCTTGATTGATGAAGCACGGACCCCACTCATCATCTCGGCGCCCGTCGCGCCGTCAGACAGCTTGTATCAAACTTTTTCTAAATTGGTAAATAGTTATGATTCAGTGACTGATTATGAGATTGATGAAAAATTAAAGACGGTCAGTGTGACTGAAGCGGGAATTACTAAAACGGAGCAGGCCTTGAAGGTCGACAACATTTACACCGATTTGGGGATCAAGTATGTTCATCACCTTGAGACCGCGCTTCGGGCCAAGGCTCTCTTCCATCGCGATCGTGATTATGTGGTCAAGAAGGGAGAAGTGATAATTGTGGATGAGTTCACGGGCCGGCTTCAACCAGGTCGGCGTTGGTCCGACGGCTTACACCAAGCGATTGAGGCCAAGGAGGGGGTGGCGATCAAGGATGAATCTCGAACCTATGCCAGTGTAACGCTCCAGAATTACTTCAAACTCTACCAGAAGCTTGCCGGAATGACCGGCACGGCTCTTACTTCGGCGGAAGAATTTCGGAAGGTTTACGGTCTTGAGGTAATCACTGTCCCGACCAATCGTCCTAGTGCCAGACTAGACCTGACCGACCTTGTTTTCCAGACTGAAGAGGGGAAGTTTAAGGCCGTGACTAAGAAATTGAAAGAACTTCATGAATTGGGTCAACCAGTTTTGGTGGGGACAGTTTCGATCGAGAAAAATGAGTTAATCTCGGCTTATCTCACGCGCGAGGGAGTGCCCCATCGTCTCTTGAATGCCAAGAATCACGAAGAAGAAGGAGCGATCATTGCCGAAGCGGGACGGAAGGGAAGTGTGGTTATTGCCACCAACTTGGCTGGTCGAGGAGTGGATATCAAATTGGGTGGCGCTAAGGCAACTCCCGCTGAAGTGGCGGGAGTGCTTCAGTTGGGCGGTCTCTTCGTCCTCGGCACTGAACGCCATGATGCTCGTCGGATTGATAATCAACTCCGCGGGCGATCAGGCCGGCAAGGTGATCCCGGGGCCACTCAATTCTACGTCTCTTTCGATGACACTTTAGCTCGGATCTTTGTCTCCGACAAAATTAAGTCCATGATGCGTCGGCTTGGTGTTCCCGATGATCAGCCGATTGAGAATCGTCTCGTGGCCCGCGCGATTGAAAGTGCTCAAGCGAAGATTGAAGGCTTCAACTTCGACTCCCGCCGTCAACTGCTCGAATATGATACCGTTTTGAATCACCAACGGGTAATCATGTATGAACGTCGGCAAAAGATTCTCTTCGGTGATAAAGGAGAGAAACAAATTATTTTACGAGCCATGGATCGACTCTGGGTGGATCATCTAGAAGCGATGGATTATCTCAAGCAGAGTGTTCGTCTCCGAGCTTATGGGCAACGAGATCCGTTAGTGGAGTATAAACGGGAAGGTCTCCAACTCTTCAAACAGATGGAAGCCAGGATGGCGGAAGATGTCGAACAGGCGTTGAAGCAAATGGAATCTCAAGGTTCGACCTTAGACTCCCAAGGTCGAACCTTTAATTTCCCGCCAGTAATTAATAAAAATCAGACTGGAATTTTTGCCAAAGTTGGTCGCAACGACCTTTGCCCCTGCGGTAGCGGTAAGAAATACAAAAAGTGTCATGGAGCCTAATCTTATCCCCACTTTTCTTAATCTCTGATCAAGTTTTCAGTCTTTAAAGTGCTATAATCTGGGTATCCGCCCGGACGAACCGTTCGGACGGGATTGAATACGTGATGAAAGACGCTCTCAAGATGTTAGGGGATGTTCTCGTCCGCGCCTTTCGTTGGAACACTCGCTCATTTTCGAAGCGCCTGTTTGTTGTGCTTATAATAGCTTCTAGCTTTGGGTTCCTAGCTTCTAAAGAGCTAGTTTCAGCCGCTATTAATCAACAAATTAATTATCAAGGTAAACTCACCAACAATTCTAATACCGCCGTCAGTGATGGCAATTACATTATGAAATTTCGTTTATATACCTCGGCTTCGAGCGCTACCACCACGAATATTTGGGAAGAAATTCGTAC
>CAZZED010000011.1:0-3671 GCA_964653115.1 uncultured Candidatus Saccharibacteria bacterium
CAGGAAGATTGTCGTGGAGCCAGAAGGAAGAAAGGAGACCCTGCAGGACTTGCTCAAAGATATTAATCCACGCCAACTTCGGCCACTGGTTGATTTCGGTTTGGATGTGGGGAAGGAAGTAATAGAATAATAATGAAGACAAACATCCCCAATCGAGGAGACATTATCACCGCTGATCTCAATCCCGTTCGTGGTCATGAGCAAAAAGGTCTTCGCCCGATGCTCGTCATCTCTCATGATGATTTCAATTTCAAAACTGGATTGGCAATGGTTTGCCCCATCACTTCGAAAATCAGGGGGAATTTATTTGAAGTTCCAGTTTTAGGTAAGCGAATTAGTGGGGTCGTTTTAACCAGTCAGACTAGAACGATTGATCTAATAGCGCGTAAGGCTTCAGTCTGCGATAGGGTTGATGATTTTTGTCTCCAGGAAGTAGTGAGGAAAGTTAATCTGATTATTAATTGATAATATATTTAGTATGACCAAAACCGCAAAAATTGTAATTTGGGTCGTCGTTATCGTGTTAGTAATTTGGGGGTTTAGTTCGCTTGGTGGCGGAGAAAAGACGTCAGTTTTGGGCGAGACGGTAAAAGTCGGAGTAATTCTTCCCTTGAGTGGAGATTTTGCAATAATTGGTGAAGAACTTAAAAAAGGAGTTGATCTGGCCGTTGAGCAGCTACAAAAGAAAAATGTAAAAATTTCTGTCGTTTATGAAGATGATAAATTTGACCCCAGAGAAGCGGTAACCGCAGCTAATAAGTTGTTATCCGTAGATAAAATTGATTTTGGCGCGTTATTTTCAGTGGAAGAAGCAAGACCAATTGTGTCTATCTTCAATAAAAATAAGGTCCCGTTGGTAAGTATGTGGGACAGCAATGAGTTTTTAAAAAATTCAGGTCCTTACATTTTTAGTAACGGATTTTCAACAGAAAAAGCTGGAGAAGATATGGCCGATTTTTCTTTTAATACCCTTAACCTTAAGAAAGTTGCCATTATGAGCCATGTGGACGCTTGGTCAGAAATAATTTCCAAATCTTTCAAAGATAGGTTTGAGAAAAATGGCGGAGAGATAGTTTACAATGATGCGGTTCAGGTTGGAACAACAGATTTCCGACTCTTGATTCAGAAAATGAAAGCAGTAAATCCGGATGGAATATATTTTCCTTTAATCCCGTTTGATTCAGTGTCTTTTATTCAGCAAGTCAATCAACTCGGTCTTAGGCTACCGATGATGACCGGTGATGCTTTCCTTCAAGATGTTATAGATGCCGTAGGGGGGATCTCGGAAGGGATTTATTTCACTAATTCTTACCCCGAAGAGCGAAAATTACTAGAAGATCTCTATCGAGAGAAGTATAAAATCGATTCACCGGCTCTGGGTTTTGTCGCCGTAGGCTTCGATGGGATAATGAAAATCGGTTTAGCTTTAGACTCTTCAAAAATCATTAAATCAACCCTAGATGAAGTATTCGGACCAACCAGAACAGCAGATAGGATTGAGAAAATATACCAGGTAAAAAGTGGTGAACCAGTAGAAATAAACTAAATGCCCGCGGAGACACTGTTGCAACTCAAGGATATTCACGTTCATTATGGCGGGGTGAAGGCCTTGGCTGGTGCGGGCGTGGAGATTGATGAGGGGGAAGTAGTGGCGCTTATGGGGCCGAATGGAGCAGGGAAGTCGACGATCTTGAAGGCGATTTTCGGATTGGCCCCTATTGAATCAGGCGAAGTGCGCTGGCATGAAGATCAAGTGAAGCCGGTGGCCCACGAGATGGTTCGCCGCGGAATTGCTTTCGTTCCGCAAGGGCGACGCGTCTTCCGCCACCTCACGGTGCGAGAGAATCTTGAGATCGGTGGCTATGTCATCGGCGATCGCCGAGAGATCGAGCGTCGCGTCAATGAAGTGGTTGAACTTTTCCCCATACTCAAAACGAAACTCAGGGTCAAGTCGGGGACACTAAGTGGCGGACAGCAACAGATGCTCGCTATCGCTCGCGGGCTCATGACTGATCCCAAGGTGCTCCTTCTCGATGAACCATCACTTGGTCTCGCGCCGAAGATCATAAAGGAAGTCTTTGCTAAAATCAAGGAGATCAACGAGCAGCGGCGAACAGCAATTATGATTGTGGAGCACAATATCAAATCAATTCTAGAGATCGTCGGTCGTGCCTATGTGCTCGACAAGGGGCGAGTGGTCGCCGCCGGTACGGCTCGAGAATTAATTGGGAGCAATATTCTGGAAAAAGTTTTCTTAGGTAATTTCTAGAGCCCCAAGCTTTTGAGAAAGGTGGATAATTCAGTGGCGATGAGTGGCCTTCTTTATCCGCGACAATCTCCTCATCAACATCATCATGCTCATCTATCCCCTCGACTGGCTTAAGGCGTGGCAATCTGCTTAAATACTTAAGATGAATAAACAGAAATCCGAAACCTACTTCCTCCTCACTCTCTTGCTGGGGATGATCGTTATCACTTTTTTTGTCTTCAAACCATTCGTTTACGCTCTCGTTCTCGCCATTGTCTTCGCCACCGTCTTCGCCCCATGGCACCGTAAGATATTGGTTATCACGAGGGATAGGGTCGGGTTAGCCGCCCTCCTCACCACCGCCACGGTTCTCGTGGTGATTATTATTCCGGTCATTTTTTTCACCACCCAAATCTTTCATGAGGGGACCAAGCTCTACGCCACGCTTACTCAAGCTGACAGCATTACTAATCTAGAGCAGTTTATCCCAGTCTCAGTGAGCTCCTTGTTTGACCTACCTCAATATGCGAAACAGGGACTCAATTGGTTGTTGCCTCGCTTTGGCTCACTGGTTTCGAATGCGGTTAAGGGGGTGATGGGGGTTTTTATTTTTTTAATTTCCCTCTACTATTTATTCAAAGATGGCAAGAAGTTGAAGCGAGCGATTATCTTGGCCAGCCCCTTACAAGATGTCCACGACGAGACCATCTTTACCAAGCTTGCTCTGGCGATCAATTCAGTTATCAAGGGGAATCTGGTGGTGGCGGTTATCCAGGGGATCTTGTGCTCGATCGGCTTCCTTATCTTCGGTGTGCCTAATGCCGTCTTCTGGGGTAGTCTTGCAACCATCGCCGCCCTTATCCCTGGATTCGGTACGGCATTGGTGATTACTCCAGCGATCCTTTTGCTCTTCTTCACTGGTGCGACTGGCGCGGCGGTGGGGCTGCTCATTTGGGGCGTCGTGGCGGTCGGTTTGATCGATAACTTTTTGGGGCCGAAGCTTGCGGAACAGGGGATGCGGATCCACCCCTTCCTCATCCTCCTCTCAATTTTGGGCGGGATTGGTTTCTTCGGACCACTTGGGTTTGTTTTGGGACCGCTTACTCTGAGCCTCCTCTTTGCCCTACTAGAAATATATGCTAATCTTCGGCAAGAAATATGAAAAAATTTATTTGGCTTCCTTCCCTGTTCGCTTGTTCGATGATAAGGGTCAAGAATTAGCGGTCGGGATTGCTCAAGCTGAGGGGGAATGGATGACGACCGAATTTGTGCCCTTCACCGCCACTCTTAATTTCACCCAGCCAACTTCTGGTCCCGGTGTTTTAATTCTCCAAAAAGATAATCCGTCCGGCCTTCCCGAACACGACGCCGAACTACGTTTGCTAATTAACTTTTGATTCTGGGCTAATTTTCTGCTAGAGTA
>CAZZED010000012.1:0-5597 GCA_964653115.1 uncultured Candidatus Saccharibacteria bacterium
TCAACCGTCTCCTTCTCAATATCCCGCAAGAGTTCACTGGCGAGCGTCGACATCTTGACCTCGGTATAACGCATCGCCGCCGGTCGGTCACCGTCGATGGAACCGAAGTTCCCTTGACCAATGGCGAGCGGGTAACGCATCGAGAAGTCTTGAGCCAGACGAGCCAAGGCCTCGTAACAAGCCACATCGCCATGCGGATGATATTTACCAAGGACTTCACCAACGACGGTCGCTGATTTGCGCGTCTTGGCACTCGCGGTTAAGCCCATCTCGTGCATCGCATAAAGCACCCGCCGATGAACCGGCTTCAGACCGTCGCGGACGTCGGGCAGAGCGCGGGAGACAATCACCGACATCGCGTAGTCGAGATAAGAGGTCTTCATCTCGGCGACAATGTCCGTCGGAATTATTTTCTGCTCAAATTTGGGGACTAATTTTTCTTCAGGCATATAAAGTTGAATTACTGCGTCATCGTCTGCCAGCCGGCCTTGATCCTCTCTATTATCCCCGAACCAGTTTTAGTTTCAATCACGACAGCCGATTGATCAGTTGTGGGATTAGCGCGAAGGGTTGAGTTTAAACGGAAACTGCCAAGCCATAAGACAAAAAGGACGACGGTCAGGGTCGTGGCCATGAGGAAGGCGCGACGCTTGCGCTTAAGTTCTGGCTCTTGCCGCCAACGTTCAAGATAATTACTAAAAGAGTTCATAGTATTGTATTTTAAATTTGGGTCAAGAGCACAACCTCTCCCTCCTTCTCGGCCAGATCCTTCTTCTTCAAGACCAACTTATCAACCGGCTTAACTGATTCTGACCCAGCTTCTTTTAAAAATTGTTTGATCAGAGACTCTGAATCGGTTAAGGGAATGATCAGCTTAGGCTCAAGAGTTGAGGCTAGCCGAGACGCTTCAGCCGGAGTGGACCCTCCTCCCCTTGAGGCGGAGAGGGGGACGAATAGAATATCGATTTCTCCAAGACTGGAAGTGACTGCTTCCGGTAAGCTGGCTTCACCAAGCTCACCCAAGTGAACGAGTCGGAGACCATCAAGCGATAAGACGTAAATGGTGTTGAATTTATTGTCTGGACCAAGAACCCCGAACCCGCGAACGAAAACATTCTCTATCTCATATTCACCTGGCCCCTCAATAATGAAGGCGTCTCGGCCACCGATCTTCATTTGATTAAGATTGCCCTGATTCCAAGCCACAGCGAGATCGCCGTGTTGCACCTTGACAAAACTCTCTCCATGGTAGGTTATGATCATCTTTTGTCTCTCCAGTCTAGCAAAAAGTTGGCTCCTTGACCAGACTCTGGCTTCTGCTATACTTCCCGTCATGTCAAAAGCGGAACTAATCACCGAAGAAAAAGTTGATTCGACCCTGCTCGACCCCATCCTTGGGCCGATGGATCGAATCTTGAAGGACACTCTCGCTCTACCAGAAGTCGGCGCGCTCGTGCAGGGCACGGTCATCGGTAAGAATAAAATGGCGGTCTACGTCGACGTCCCCCCTTTCGGCACTGGTCTCATCTTCGGCCGAGAATATCTCAATGCTCGCGATCTGATTAAAGAAGTGAAGGTTGGTGATCAAGTTACGGCCAAAGTTGTGCTCCCTGAAGGTGAAGAAGGTTACATCGAACTCTCCCTTAAGGAGGCCAAGCAAGCCCTGATGTGGACCGATGCCAAGAAGGCGATTGATGGCAAAGAGAGTTACGAACTCTTGGTCAAGGAGGCCAACAAAGGGGGTCTCATTCTTGAGTGGCAAGGGATTGAAGGCTTCCTCCCCGCCTCCCAACTCAAGGCCGAGCATTACCCTAAGGTTCCCGACGGCGACAAAATGCGGATTATGGAAGAGTTGAAGCGTTTCGTGGGACAGAAGCTCTCGGTCTATGTCATCGGCGCTGATCCAAAAGACAACAAACTCATTTTCTCCGAGAAGACGGGCGAGGGGAAGAGCCGAAAAGAGATCATCGAGCAATACGCCTTAGGTGACACCGTGACGGGGGAAGTGACGGGTATCGTCGACTTCGGCGTCTTCGTTAAATTGGAAGAAGGGTTCGAAGGTCTGGTTCACATCTCCGAGATCGACTGGTCACTCGTTGAGAATACCCGCGATCGCTTCAAGGTGGGTGAAAAAATCAAAGCTAAAGTAATCGAGATCAAAGATGGCAAGATTTCGCTCTCCATCAAGGCGTTGAAGACGAACCCTTGGATCGAAGCGGAGAGTAAGTATAAGAAGGGTGATGAAGTGAAGGGGGTGGTCATCAAGTACAACAAGCACGGCGCCCTCGTCTCGATCGAAGAAGGCGTGGCCGGTCTCGCTCACATCTCGGAATTTAAGGGTGAGACGGAACTTCGCCAAGCCCTTGAACTCGGTAAGACTTACCGCTTCAAGATTAACCTCTTCGACGCCAAGAATCAGAAGTTGACGATGTCACTGGTCAAATAAGCGAGCTTCTGCTATAATTCAAACTAGAGATTGCCTGGGTGTCGCGTATCAGAGAGTGGACGAAACCGCCGACTGCGCTGGGGTAGGGTGCAGCTCGATGGTGTAACGGTGGGGACCGACTGCTCCATCGACTTTCGGTCAATCCATTCTGATATGATGACGCCTGAGGCGTCGAGCCGGAGACAGGTAAGGTTGGACTCGACTCAACCAAACCTGCTCTCCGGCTTTTTTGTGCTTAAAAAACTAATCTCTTACAAAAGTGACGATCGTCAATTTACTAAGAGAGGTAACTTATTTTTAATTAAACTGATTCATGGCGCGGGGGAGGCAGTCTTTTACCATCACCTCTAGCGCTTCCACTAATTTCGGCAACATTTTTTTCAGAGCGATTTCTTCTTTCGGCGTAAACTTACCGAGAATAAATTTCACAATTTTTTCTTCGCCGTTTGGTTTCTTGATCTTCCCCGACGGGGTAACTGGTGCGATCCCAATTCTTAATCGGATAAATTCTTCGGTTTTTAGTTTTTTAATCACCGACTCGACTCCCCGATGACCGCCGGAACCGCGGGCGAAGGAGATTTTGAAGCGACCGAAGGGTAAGTCGAGATCGTCGTGGATCACCACTAGATTCTTCGCCGCTGCCTTCGACTTGACCACCTTCCCGATCGACTCCCCCGACTTATTCATGAAGGTCGTCGCCGGCACGATCACGACTTTCTTAATTTTAGTTTTCTCGGCGAAGACGCTTGCCACCCGCGCCCCCACATTGTGTCGCGTGCCCTTATATTCCGCCCCCGGATTCCCCAAACCGAAGATAATTTGCATCATATAATGACCAGAATATAGCACAAAGCGAAAAATTGTAGTACACTAGGCCTCAATGAAGCGTGCGATGTCATATCTTGGGGAAATTGTCCGATTTATTATCATTACACTGGTGATTGTCATCCCCGTTCGCGCCTATGTCGCCCAACCCTTCATCGTCTCCGGCGTCTCGATGGTGCCATCGTTTGAGAACGGCGAATATCTGATCATCGACGAGCTCTCCTACCTCTTGCGTGAACCCAAGCGAGGTGAAGTCGCCGTCTTTCGTTATCCTAAAGATCCATCCAAGTTCTTCATCAAGCGAGTGATCGGTCTCCCCGGCGAGACGGTGAGCATTCATGATGGGAAGGTTTATGTTAAAAATGGGACGACCGAGGTGGTTTGGAAATATCCTGACATCCCCACCGACACCCCAACCGGGAGTGGTGTTTACGAGCTTGGGCCGAACCAATATTTCGTCTTAGGCGACAATCGGAGCATGAGTCTCGACTCGCGCGCTTGGGGCACGGTCGATGAAGATTTGATCAAAGGGCGAGTCTTTGTCAGGCTCTATCCCCTTAATCGAATTGGTCTGCTCCCCGCCGATGAGTCTTAAATAATTTATGATTAAGAAACTGACGGATAAAGCAATGAATAAGGAAAATATCAAACTACAAAGCCCGAAGGGGATGCGCGATCTGATTGGCGAAGAATATTATCGTTATCAAGGCTTCTTCGAGAAGGCCGCCGAAGTGGCGATCTATTACGGCTTCCAACCGATCGAGACGCCAATCCTCGAGAACGAGAGTCTCTTCTATCACAGCGTTGGAGCCCACACCGACATTATGGAGAAGGAGCTCTACGCCCTGAAGACGAAGGGTGGCGATCGTCTGGCCTTGCGCCCCGAGGGCACGGCCCCGATTATGCGGGCCTACTTCCAACACGGTCTCCAGAGCCAACCGCAACCGATCATGCTTTATTACCATGGCCCATTCTTCCGTCACGACAATCCCCAGAAGGGTCGTTATCGAGAATTACGCCAATTCGGACTCGAGGTGATTGGCAGTGATAAGAGCATCACCGACGCTCTGATCATTCGTCTCGTCACCACCATTCTCGACGAAGCTGGCCTCAAGGATCTCATCGTTGAAGTGAATAGTATTGGTGACCGAGATTGCCGGCCGATTTGGAAGCGTGAACTCGTGAATTATTACAAGAAGCAGGCCAAGGAGATTTGCGGTGATTGTCGCGAGCGACTCAAGGTCAACCCCTTGCGTCTCCTTGATTGCAAGAATCCGAAATGCCAGACGATTAAAGTGGGCGCCCCAAGCGTGATTAGTTATCTCTGCGCCCCGTGCAAGCAACACTTCAAGGAAGTGCTGGAGTGTCTCGAGGCGATGAAAATTACTTACACGATCAATAACAATCTTGTTCGCGGGCTCGATTATTATTCTCGAACCGTCTTCGAAGTTAGTTTGCCCCTTGAGGGATCTGACCCAGCCGTTCCCGGGTTAGCCTTGGCTGGTGGCGGGCGTTATGATTATCTCGCCAAGTCGCTCGGGATCAAGAAGCCGGTCTCGGCCGTCGGCGCGGCGATCGGCGCCGACCGCGTGCTCGAAGCGCCCAACGTCGCCAATCTCCTCCCCCGCTTGGTCAAGAAGCCAAAAATTTTCTTCATCCAACTCGGGGCCGAAGCGAAGATGCAGAGCTTGTCGGTGATCGAGATTCTCCGCCATACCAAAGTGCCCGTCGCCCACTCTTTGTCCAAAGATTCACTTTCGACTCAATTAGGTATGGCCGAAAAGTTAGCCATCCCATACGCCATGATTCTCGGGCAGAAGGAAGTAATTGATCACACCGTTATCGTCCGCGATATGCGCACCCGCTCGCAAGACATCGTCGCTCTCGCCGAACTCGCGAATTATCTAAAAACCCTTAAGGCTTAGGCTATCTCCTCACTAACTAATTGCCCTAAAATAATGTCTGTGCTAGCCTGTCATCCATGATCGTCATCGAAGTGAAGAAGGAGAATCCGAGTGAGTCTAATCTAAGCGTGATGAAGCGCTTCAGCCGGCGGGTCCAATCGTCCGGCATTATTCGCCGGCTCAAGTCCACTCGTTACGCCGCTCGACCAAAATCTGACTTCAAACGCAAACGCGAAACCTTGAAGCGCCTCTCGCGTCGCGCCGAGATTGAGCAACTGCGCAAACTAGGTAAATTGCCCGATGTTGGGTATCAGAAATCTCACTAAGTCTCAACCGCCGCGACTCCCTTACGTGGCGATCGTTGACCAAGTGCTCGGGTCTAAAGCTCAAACTGAAATCAGTTTGGTTTTTGTCGGCCCTGC
>CAZZED010000013.1:0-4525 GCA_964653115.1 uncultured Candidatus Saccharibacteria bacterium
TTAACCCCCAAGCATTTAAGAAGTTGACGATCGGGAGAATCGTCGGATTAAGAAAGATTTTATAAAACTCGGGGAAGTTGCTGGCTTTGGTAATATAGTCCGCTGCCGACCAAGTTGAATCCGTGACTTTCGTAATCCCAGCGTAAAACATTAAACCGCCTAAGGCAACGCGCGTTAATAATAGAGAAAACCTCGCCCCAAAATTTAATTCATTCATATCCTCATATTATAATACAAGTCTAATTCCGGCGCGAGAGGGAGTGGTTGATATTTAATCAGCAATTCATCGATAAGTTTTTTCATCTCGTTTTTTTACGGAGAGAACATTAATGATCTTCTCGATCTCGTTTAATGCAAAGAAAATTCGATAATTACCGACTCGTCGGCTCCACGCGCCTTCAAATTCACCACTTTTAATCAGACGGATATCCCCAATGAAAGGATCTTTTATTAATTGATCAATTGTTTTGGCTAATTGTTCTTGGCGGTCACGAGGCAATCGTCGAAATTGTTTCTCTGCTTCTCTTGCAAACTTAGAGACCCAGCTCATGTTTTAGATCCTTCCAATCAATAGTGTGGCCAGATTTAACATCCCGGAAACCCCGAATAATAGAGTTCTTTTCGGCTAAAGTGAGCACTTCATTTTTATTTAGGCCAATTTTTTCGAAAATATTTTTCGGGATAATTACTTGTCGATGTTGACCGATCTTTCTGGTAATTGTTCCAATATTCATCCTCTTAGATTAGCAAAATTGATTGTTAGTAGCAAATTAACCATTAAGAACTAGTGTCACAAGTGAGAGCAACCAACTTCAGTCAGGCAGTACTTCCATCCAATAAATGGCTTAAAATAATGCTTTTTTGACACACACCCAACGCTTGACTTTTAATTAGAGTTATGCTAGTCTTAACACAGACGGAGTGAAATGTGAGTAGCTCTTGGGCTTGAAAATAGAAAGGGAAATATAATGGCAACGCTAAAACAGTTAATCGAAGCTGGCGCTGATGTGCCTCCGACCGAAGAGCAAATAAGTATCGCAATGCAGCTCGGGAAGAAAGCGGTGGCCAATGCGATTACCTGGAATGGGGTTTCAAAAACAGAACTTGAAACAGTCCTTCGGGACCCGGCCAAATTTTCGGACACAATCCGAAACGCTTTGGCTGGTTTGTTCAAGGAGAAAACCGTCGTTGATCCCGAAACCTCAGAGCCACTCGAGCAAGTGCCCGACCGGATTCATCACCTGCGCGACTAAGAATGGCTGAATACAGGCAACACTCGGTGTTGACACAAGGCGCACGACCTTCGGGTACGGCGCTTTTTCCTTTGCCTAAAACTCCTGAACTTGTTAAGTTTTGTGCAGAACTTTCACGACCGTAATATTTCTACACATTACCCCGCCCAAAAATCTACCGCCGGGAGCGAGAGCGTTCTGTTTCGGTTAGATATTGTTTGCGGAGGCGAACGTTTTTCGGCGTGATTTCTAGATATTCATCTTCGGCCATCACTTCAAGTCCCCGCTCAATCGTGAGCGCGAAGGGTGGCACGAGTTGGATCGCTTCATCAGTGCCCGAAGCGCGCACGTTGGAAAGTTGTTTCCCTTTGGTGGGATTCACAATCATCTCTTCGCCCTTAGACGTATTGCCAATTACCATTCCTTCGTAAACTTCAGTATTGGGAGGGATGTACAAGACGCCGCGATCTTGGAGATTCCAGAGCGCGAAGCCAAGCGCTTTACCCGTCGCCATCGAGATCATTGAACCGACCGCCCGACGACGAATCTCACCCGCGTAAGGTCGGAAGCCGAGAACTCGCGACGACATAATCCCCTCGCCCTTAGTGTCGATGACGAATTGATTGCGATAACCCAAGAGACCTCGCGTTGGACCAATAAATGTCAGCCGGAGAATCTCACCGATCTGACGAATATCTTGAACCACGAAACCGCGGAGACCCAAGCGCTCAATGATCGTTCCTTGATACGTGCTTGGGGTGTCAATAATTACTTCTTCGAAAGGTTCTTGCTTCACCCCATTCGCCTCGTGGATAATGACTTGGGGTTGCGAGACGCCAACTTCATAGCCTTCACGGCGAATGGTCTCGAGGAGAATGGCGACGTGGAGCTCGCCGCGACCGAAGACCTTGAAGTGATCCATCGCCTCGAACTCAATCCGCAGACCCACGTTGACCTCAAGCTCGCGCTCGAGGCGCTCGCGGAGTTGGCGCGAGGTGACATACTTACCCTCCTTCCCAGCGAAGGGTGAATCGTTGACGAAGAATTCGAGGACGATCGTCGGCTCGTCGATGGCGATGGCGGGCAGAGGCGCCGCCTGCTCATCCGTCGTCACCGTCTCGCCAATATCAATATCCGGCAGACCGGCAATCATCACAATATCACCGACGGTGGCTCGTTCGGCCACGACTCGACCCAGTCCTTCAAAGGTAAATATTTTAGTCAACTGCCCAGCCCGCGTCGTACCATCTGGCTTCTTGACCCAAACCTTATCTGTCGCCCCAACTGAACCTTCATGCACTCGGCAAATCGCCATCCGACCCAAGAAGTTATCGTACGCAAGATTGAAGGGTTGAAGACGCACGGGGGCGTCCGCAGTGGCGGATGACCCGTCTCGCCTAGGCGTAGCCGAGGCGGAAGCAATCGGCACTTGTTCAAGAATCGTGTCGAGAAGTGGAGTAAGATCACTCGATTCGTCAGTCATTTTCTTCTTAGCCAAGCCAGTCCGGCCAATAGCATAGACGACCGGGAAGTCGGACTGCGCGTCACTGGCTCCGAGCTCAAGGAAGAGACCAAGCACTTCTGATTCACAACGCGCCGGATCCGCTGCCGGCTTATCAATCTTATTCACAACGACAATCACCTTAAGTCCAAGCTCAAGTGACTTCTTCAAGACGAAGCGGGTTTGGGGCATCGGTCCTTCTTGAGCGTCAACGACGAGGAGTACGGCGTCCACCGATCGGAGCACGCGCTCGACCTCCGAGCCGAAGTCGGCGTGACCGGGGGTATCAACAATGTTGATTTTCGTCCCCTGATAAGTGACTGAAGTATTCTTGGCATAAATGGTGATGCCTCGTTCTTGCTCGAGCGCATTCGAATCCATCGAGACGCCGGCGGCGGCGGCATTCGTCTGGCGCATCAAAGCATCGGTCAAGGTGGTCTTGCCGTGGTCGACGTGGGCGATGATCGCGATGTTCCGGATGTCCATAAATTGAATTCAAACAATACAGGATAAAAATAGTGCCGTCAACTCTTCTTGTGCTCAAGCAGTTAAGGAGCTACAATTGACCAATGAAAAAAATAATAATTTTGGTTGTAATCGTTTTACTAATCGGTTTCTTTTGGTTTAGAAATGATGTTCCCCCGACACCTGATACAAGTGACTCCATTCTCGCGCCGATTGGTGAAGGAATAATTACGACTCCGCCGGCGCCGACAGAAAATATTAAAGAATTTACCGTGATTGGCAGTAATTTCGCCTTTACCCCTAAAACCCTAGAGGTCAAACAGGGTGACACAGTGAAGATCACTTTCCAGAACTCAATTGGCTTTCATGATTTCAAACTTGATGAATTCAAGGTCGCCACCAAACAAATCAAGGTCGGCGAATCAGAAACGATTGAGTTCGTCGCTGACAAAACTGGGACTTTTGAATATTACTGTTCGGTCGGCACTCACCGCACGCTGGGGATGAAGGGGACACTGACAGTTAAGTAACTAATTTTTTGTTGGTTCAAGATTGAGACAGACTGAATTGATACAGTAACGTCGTTGGACCACCTGCCCGACTATCGGCGGGTCATTGAAGACGTGGCCGAGATGACCGCCACACTTGGCACATAGAACTTCCGTCCGCTCCATTCCATGGGCCTGATCTTGTTCGTAACGCACGGCGCCGGGGAGAGCCTCATCGAAACTCGGCCAGCCGGTGCCCGAATCAAACTTCGTGTCCGAAGAAAAAAGTGGATTGCCACAAGCGACACATTTATACATCCCCTGCCTCTTCTCATTCAAATACGCACCAGTGCCGGGCGCTTCCGTCCCCTTCTCGCGCAAGACCTCATACTGTTCGGGGGTCAATTTATTTTTCCAATCCATAACTTTCATTATAATATACAGAATTAATTCCGCCACATATCCTTAGTTTTCTTTGGTAAGTTTCCGTACTTAATACTAATGCTGGTCGCTTTTTAAAACTCTCAAGATCAGTAAACGGAAAAAGAATCAGAACTACATCCCCAGGCTTATAAAGTGTCATAGATAGCGTCGGCGGAATTATTCCAAACTTTTGCCAACGCTTCTTCTTCGGCCTTAAGCCAAATTGAACGAGGAAGGGATCGCCGCTTAACCAAAGAATCTCGCCCTACTCTTAAACGCTCAACGGCGACATTTATTACTTCATTTTCGCTACGGAATTGACCAGATGCAATCTGTTTCTTGATAAACATTTTCAAGGCCGGTCGAAGAATTAGCTCCGAGGACAGCGTATAACTTTTAGTATTCATTAGCATTAG
>CAZZED010000014.1:0-3052 GCA_964653115.1 uncultured Candidatus Saccharibacteria bacterium
TGGACCCCTCGGCAACTTCGAGCACGGCTTCCGCGGTTCGACCGACGCGGTGGCCAAGTTTATTGCCTCAAGTAACGCCGAATCAATTGTCGGCGGGGGTGATACTGTGGCCGCGATTCGCTCACTCAACATTCTCGACCAGTTTGACTTCGTCTCGACCGGTGGTGGTGCCATGCTCGACTTCTTGGCCATTGGCACCCTGCCGGGGATCGAAGCCTTGACAAGTAAGAGGGCGAGAGAGTATAAATAAGGATGGATTAGTTGAGAGGCAGTGCGTTACTGCGTCTCTTTATTACAGAGGAAGCTGGAACCATTTGGAGGTCTTTTCAATGAAATCGAAAGTGGCACTTCTGTTGGTGGTGAGTCTGGTGCTCCCCTCTTTGGGGGCTCAACGTCTTAGGCCGACGAAAGGTGGCACCCGTGAGTCGCTCGCACCCCGACCCCTCCTCGCCACCCAAGAGGTTATCTCTTGGAGCGGGTCAGTGGTGATCGAAGAGATGGCCGACGCTCTGGTGATTAGTCCGGGGATGGTCATGGGGACGCAAGTTCAGGCCATCAATCTTCAGCTTGACCGAGAGGTGATCGCCGAGCGGGAAGAAAATCCCAACGTGGTGGAATTGACTGGTCGAGCGACCGTGGTCTACGACTTTGCAAGTCGAACTTGGACGGTGCACGTCGAGGATGACGTAACTGGTGAAGTTGGCGACTGGCAGATCGTTCATCCTGACTTCGAGGGGATCGTTGAAGAGACGGCCTATCGTCGCGCGGTGATGGGCTTCTACACTTACCTCATGAGTGAGGAGTTAGCTTCGGTAGTAGCTGGGGACAAAGACATCCCCTGGACAGGTTGTCCAGTCGGTAAGCACTGTTGTGTGGCTGGAGCAACCTTCGCTATTTGTGATGGTGGGGCAACTCCGACTTGTGTCTGCACTACCAATAGCAATGGTAGAGTGTGTAGTTCGAGATGTGTTTTGATGGCGGTTTGATCTCGTTTTGTCTTTGGGACCCCTGCCCTCGTCTACTCTAACCGGTAGTCGAGGGCTTTTTTTATCTTCTCGGCATTCGCTTTGAAATCCATTTTGTCGCCGTGAGCCTGCCCGACCCGACTTTCGTCAGGGCGGGGAAAAATCCAGATATGAGCATGGAAAATTTCATCACCCATGATTCGCGACCAGATCGCCGGTTGAGCGAAGGCTTGTTGTTGCGCTAGGGCAATCTTCTGCCCCACTTCGAAATAGGCTCCGGCGTTGGGCACATCCCAAACCCAACGATAATGAGTTTTGGGGATCACCTGCACGTGCCCCGGCGAGCGGGGATTGATGTCAAGAAAAGCCAAAAAATTATCATCCTCATACACCACCTCGGCTGGAATTTCTCTCTTAACAATTTTACAAAAAAGGCAATCAGGCATGATTAATATTGTATGCTAAAATGCCTTGATGATAAAGATGTGGCGACCTAGACCAGCGACCGATCAGACAGAATTTGATATTTCACCCACCCTGCTCCGTCAATTGTTGGTCAATCGTAATTTAAAAAACAAAGAAGAAGCTGAGAAGTTTTTGAATCCCGATTACGAGCGCGATCTCCATGATCCCTTCTTGATGACCGACATGGCGCGGGCGGTGGAGCGGATTCTTAAGGCGATTAAAGAGGGGGAGAAAGTGGCGATCTATGCCGACTACGACGCCGACGGCGTGCCGGGCGCCGTGATCATTGCTTCTTTTTTTAAACAAATTGGCTTTGAGCATTATTTAGTTTACATTCCCGATCGACACCTGGAGGCCTATGGTCTCAACGATCTCGCTTTGGGCGCTCTGGCTAAGAAGGGGGTGAAGCTCGTCATCACTGTTGATTGTGGCATTACCGATGTTCTGCCGGTTGCCGAGGCTAATCGCCTCGGGCTCGAAGTGATTATCACTGATCACCACTTGGTGCCAGAAGTTTTGCCAGAGGCCTACGCCATCGTGAATCCGAAACGTGCCGGCGACCAGTATCCTTACCCGATGCTTGCCGGCGCCGGTGTCGCGTTCAAATTAGTTCAAGCTTTGGTGCGGGAGTTTGCCTCGCCAAGGTCCTCGGATCTCCTCGCCACTAGCTCGGCCAGACCATTGGCTCGTCAAATTCTCGCACCAATTAGTGCCGGCTGGGAGAAGTGGTTGCTTGATCTCGTCGCCATTGCCACTGTCTCTGATATGGTGCCACTCACCGGAGAGAATCGCGCCCTCGTTCATTTTGGTTTGAAGGTCTTGCGTCGTACCCCGCGCCCGGGTCTCCGGGCGTTGGCTTCCGTTCTCAAGCTTAATCTTCCTTTCATTACCGAAGATGACATCGGTTTTATGATTGGTCCGCGACTTAATTCCGCCAGTCGGATGTCGCACGGCGATGAGGCCTACGCTCTGCTCACCGCGACAGATGAGGCCGAAGCGCGGCGCTTGGCTTATCACTTGGAGACGAAGAATAAGGAGCGTCGCACGGCAGTGACGCAGATCCTCGAATCAGCGATCGAGGAGTCGATAGGTAAGGTACTTGTCCTCGGCGACCCCGCCTGGTCGCTCGGCGTCTTGGGGCTCGCGGCGAGTCGCCTCGTGGAAGAGCGACGGCAACCCGTCTTCCTCTGGGGTAAGAATGGTAATGGTACCTTGAAGGGTTCGTGTCGTTCTGACGGCACGGTCAACATTGTGGACTTGATGAAGCTCGCGGACGAAATCGGGGGGAAAGTTTTTGCCAATTATGGCGGGCACGCCCAAGCCGGTGGCTTCTCGATTGAGCCGAAGAATTTGCCCAAGCTCGAGCCAAGTTTAAGCGCCGCGTATGCCCAGCTCGAGAAACTCCCAACCGACGGGGGTGATATTTATTATGATCTTGAATTACCGTTCGAAATTATTTCTCACGACACTCATCGAATTCTCGATCAACTCGCCCCTTTCGGCGTGGAGAATCATAAACCAGTTTTCTATTTTCCTAAATTAATTCTCGCGGGGAAAAAGTTTTTTGGCACTGGCACCAAACACTTGGAGCTCATCTTCCCGCACGCCGATCTCGGCACCGT
>CAZZED010000015.1:0-3520 GCA_964653115.1 uncultured Candidatus Saccharibacteria bacterium
TTGGCTGGCCCGAAGCATCGAGTTGGAATTTGATTTCTTCGTTCTCGAAGGTGATAGCACCGGCGGTGATCTTCGCCTGCCTCAAGGCGTAGGCGAGCTTATTTAAAGTGAGGAGAGCGGAAGCAAACGACCCTTCTTTACTATCAAGCACCACCTGACCCTCTTCATAAGTGAAGCGCTTGGCCGAGTGGATAATCGTTTTATCGAATTCCGTTTTAAGCACCTTCCCCGCGGGTGACATGGTGATGATAGTGGCGAAGGTGAGCTTGTCTTCACCCTCTCGGAGACTGCAGAGATCATTGGAGAGAATCTCAGGGAGCATCGGGATGGTGCGGTCAACGAGGTAGATTGAGGTGGCACGCTTCCGCGCCTCGGTGTCGAGAGCGGTGCCCGCCGTGACGTAGTGCGAGACGTCGGCGATGTGGATTCCCACCTCGTAATTGCCGTCGGGTAGGACGCGGAAGGAGAGCGCGTCGTCGAAGTCCTTGGCGTCAATCGGGTCAACGGTGAAGGTGAGGGTCTGACGGAAGTCGCGCCGACGCTTGGCCTCTTCGGGCAAGTCCTTAGCTTCGGCCGCTTTCAAGGCGCGAGCCTCGGCCTCAACTGGTTCGGGGAAGATTGACTTGAACCCGCGGTCGTAGACGATCGAGAGCATCTCCGTCTCGTGGGCGCCGGAAGCTCCAATCACTTCAACCACTTCACCGAGCGGATCTTTTTTCGGATCATCCCATTTAATTATTTTGGCTAAAACTTTTTCTCCCGCTTTTGCTCCCTTAAGATTTTCAGGACTGATTAAAATATCTTTATAAACGCGTTTATCATCCGGCACGAGATAGGTGAAGCCATTCTCGACTTCGATCGTGCCGACGAATTCCAGTTTTCGCCGTTCGAGAATTTCCACCACTTCACCCATCTGATTCATCACTTCACCATTGCGAACCGCCGGCGCTTCCGCGCTCACTTGCACGCGGACGCGGTCGCCGTGGAGAGCGGTCTTGAGACTATTAGAGTCAATCTCGATACTCGGCCCCTTGGGGTCGAGGCTAACGTAGCCAACCCCCTTGCCCGAGAGGCGAATTATCCCTTCAATTAGATTTTTATTCTCTTTCACGATTCCACCATAGCATTTTTCTTAGAGATGTGCTAAGGTCTAGGTCATGTTAATGATCAGATTACAGCGCGTGGGGCGTAAGCACGAGACGGCCTTCCGAATCGTCGTTGTCGACAGTCGACGCGGGCCGAAGAGCGGTCGCGCCTTGGAAGTCCTCGGTTCTTATGACCCCCGCCGCGGGAAGCCGACGATCAAGGTCGAACGCGTTAAGCACTGGCTCTCGATGGGGGCTCAAGCCTCTGGCACCGTCCACAATCTCCTCGTGGATGCCAAAACCTTACCGGCTAAAACCAAAAAGGTGAACGTTTTACCGAAAAAGAAGCCGAAGGAAAAAGTGGCAGCACCAGAAGCTGTCCCTGAAGCAGTTGCCGTGGCCGAGCCCGTTGTGGTAAAATCTGAAGAGCCCGTAGTTACCAGTTAAGTAAAACTAAAATTTTTATGGCTGAAAAATTTATGGATCAGGAATTTCTCGATCAAGTCGTTAAATCATTAGTCGATCATCCCGAAGGAGTTAAGGTTACGCGTAAGGTTGACGAGATGGGCGTCCTCCTCTCACTCGATGTTCACCCCGAAGACATGGGCAAGATCATTGGTCGTCAAGGTAATACTGCGAAAGCGATCCGCACTCTTCTCCGCGTCGTGGGAATGAAGAATAATGCTCGCGTTAATCTCAAGATCAATGAACCTGAAGGTAGCACTCGACCCGCCCCCGTCGATCAGATTTCGAAGAGCGCCTCGGAATCAGTAGACGAAGCGATGGCTGATATCAGAGACTAGTTTGCTTCTTACGTTTCTATTTTGAATTTTCACATTCTCACCCTCTTCCCGGATCTGATTCGGCCATATCTCGCCGAGTCGATTGTCGCCCGCGCGATAAAGGCGGGCAAGATTCGCGTGGCCATCCACGATCTCAAGGAGTATGGCGGTAATCGTTATCGGATTGATGATAAGCCTTACGGTGGTGGTCCGGGGATGGTGCTTCGGGCTGAACCGGTAATCAAGGCCGCGCTAGTGGCCAAGAAGAAGGTGCCCAAGGCTCGCGTGATCATCCTCTCCCCGGGGGGCAAAGAGTTTAATAATAAACTAGCCGAGAAGTGGACTAAAGAGGGGAGACCGCTCATTCTCATCGCGGGGCGTTATGAGGGCATCGATGCGCGAGTGAAGAAAGTTTTAAAAGCTGAAGAAGTCTCAACCGGTCCTTACACCTTGACTGGTGGTGAGCTACCAGCCCTCACCATCTTAGACGCTGTCACTCGTCGCCTCCCGGGCGTCTTGGGTGATGATCAATCAGTGGAAGAGAAGCGCATTGCCAGCCATGAAGTCTACACTCGACCGGAAGTGATCACGATCGCCAAACGCAATTACCGCGTGCCGAAAATCCTCCTCTCTGGCCACCATCAGAAAATTGATAATTGGAAGCTGGACAAAAAACCGGAAAAGTGATAGTTGTAGAGTTAGAGTTTGGGGATAAACTGGAACCTTGAAAGGAGGTCGTGATGAGTAACAAACCAACAGAAGTTCATGAGGGTGAAGGCCTGAAAAACGAATGGGATAAACGTCTGGCGAAAGATGGTGAAAAGTTTGGGTTTCCATCTGATGTCATTGGTAGGGAGTTCCGCTTCTTCCCTTCCTTGGGATCATTGGTAACCTGCATGATGGGAACTGTCACTGGGTTGAGTTACATTTGTTCCGTAACTGCCCCTGACTTGCAAGTTAGTAATTCTGATTTCAATGGCTACAAGAATCCTGTGTTGCATCCCTCACCGTCTGAAAAGGAAAAGGGAGATTGGGTTTGTGTAGTGGATGATCCTTCTAAACCTGATCATCCAAAGAAGTCGTATATTCGAGGTTACGTTTTTTTTGCTCACTAATCCTCAAACGCAATCTGACCCGCTTCACACTCGAGGCGGGTTTTCTTTTACTAATAAAATTGATACTGACAAAACTGACGATCGTCATTTTATTAAGTCCACGTAAAATTCTTACGACTTAGAATTTTACGTGACGAGTGGGTTATCCACAGGTCGTAGTTGACATGGTTGACAAAATTTTAAGGGGGTATAGACTATTGTCACCATTGTGAGATTGTGGTCCGGTTGGCAATGTAGGCTAGTTTAGGTAAAAAAATAGGGCTTTTTTAAAAAAGCTTCGTTCTTCGTTTTTTTTGTTATTATCCTAACCAATCGCCACATTTCTCATGCGCGCTATCCACGAAGAATTGCCGAAGAAGTATTTCTCCGGCTACCGTAAGCCTCTCCTCGAATTGCCCGATTTAATCAAGACCCAGAAGGCCTCCTACCGGTGGCTCATTAGCGATGGGTTGAAAGAGTTGTTTAAGGAATTCTCTCCCATCCGTGATTACTCGGAGAAGAAGTTCGATCTCGAGTTCACCAGTTTTGAATTAGATAA
>CAZZED010000016.1:0-6449 GCA_964653115.1 uncultured Candidatus Saccharibacteria bacterium
GATTAAGCGCGACGTAGTGGTGGGCGAAGAACTGATCTTCCCCCTGGAGATGAAGGATGATTATGGTCGAATTGCCGCCCAAACGGCCAAACAAGTGATTATCCAACGCATTCGCGAAGCCGAACGCTTCTCGGTGCTGGAGGAATTCTCCAATCGCGCTGGTGAGATTGTGAATGGCAAAGTCCAGAAGATCGAACGCGGTCACGTCTTCATTGACCTCGGCCGCGTCACTGGCCTGCTCGCTTATGAAGAGCAGATCCCGAGTGAGCACTATAGCCAAGGCGAGCGAATCAAGGCTTACTTGGTGGCGGTGGAGGATACCCCGCGAGGGGTAAATCTTCGCTTATCTCGGGCTCATCCCAAGTTTGTGGAGAAGCTCTTCGCGATGGAAGCCCCCGAGCTGGCGAATGGCGCGGTTGAAATTAAGGCCATCGCGCGTGAAGCTGGTTCTCGGACCAAGATCGCCGTCGCCTCGAAGGAGCGCAATATCGACCCGGTTGGCTCGTGTGTCGGTCAACGTGGCGTTCGCGTTAATACCGTCATCAGTGAATTAGGGGGGGAGAAGATTGACATTATTGAATGGTCCGAGAAGCCGGCGACAATGATTGAGAACGCTCTTTCGCCGGCGACAGTTAAGAGTATTACTTTAAATGAAGCGACTCGTGAAGCCGTGGTTGAGGTCGTCCCCGATCAATTCTCGCTCGCCGTTGGCAAGCGCGGTCAGAATGTGCGCTTGGCGGCCAAACTCACTGGCTGGCGCATCGATATTCGCCCGCCGGCTGGACTCGAGCCTGCCGTAGCCGAGGCCGTGGACGCCGCGCTTCCCCTTGGAAGCCCGGCGTCCAAACCCGTGGTACAATAAAAACTATGAACCCCTGGCACGACCTCGACCCCGGCACTGATGATCAGATCAATGTGATCGTGGAGATCAATCGTGGCTCGAAGAATAAATATGAGATGGATAAGGAGACGGGTGTGATCACTCTCGACCGCGTCCTCCACAGTGCGCAAGAATTCCCCTTCGACTACGGCTTCATTCCCCGCACCCTCTGGGATGACGGTGATGCCGTGGATGTGGTCATTCTCGCCACCAATCCTATCCCCTCCGGCACCTTGGTCCGCGTGCGACCGGTTGCGATTATGAATATGATTGATAGCGGTGAGGCTGATGATAAGGTGATTGCCGTGCCCGTTGATGATCCGCGTTGGGATCTAGTTAAGGATCTCAAGGATATTAACCCTCATACAATCAAGGAAATCGAGCACTTCTTTAACACTTATAAGCAATTACAGAATAAGGAGGTTAAGATCACTGGCTTCGCGCCTCGGGCTGAAGCAATTAAAGCTTTCAAGCGGGGGAAGGAGTTATACGATAAGTTGCCAAAGTAATTGGACCGTACTAAAATAGGTTTATTAATATTAAGTTAATTATCATATGCTAAAGACTAATAGATTGTTTGTGGCTCTAATGCTAACGCTCTTTGTCACTCTGCCTCTGGTGACCAGCGCCCAAGTTCCAGGCGCAGATACGCGCAACACCATTCGTGATACGAAACAGACGATGAGTAAGGAGCGGGTGAAGTTGCTCGGCGATAAGGCCGGGCTTCGCCTCACGGCCGCTCTTGACCGCGCTGACGGCTTCCGCGAGCGCGTCGCCCTCCACGCCAGTCAATTCACGAACCCTAAGTTCGATAAAACAAAAGTTGACCAGAAGCTAGCCGAAGCCACTGACGCTATCGCCAAGGGTCGCACGGCCGTGGTGGCGATCAAGACGGCCATGGACACCGCACTCGCTGGTACGGGCGCGGAGATCTCCTTCGTCAATGTGCGCGCCAAGATTCGGGAAGCAATGACTTCAATCCGAACCGCTCACTTGAAGATTGTGGAGGCAATCAAGTTGATCAAGGCCGCTTATCCACCAGCCCCAGTTACTAATTAATTTAAAAAACAAATATGAACGGCGACAATTCAATCAACAACTTCCCTATTAATGACCAGCCTTCGAAGGGACCGGTTTTGGGAACGATCATCATCGTTTTAATCATCATTATCGGCGGGATCTACATCATTAGTTCGAAAAGCAGTAACGACGCTCCAATTGTGCCCCCCACGGACGAAACCCCAATTGATGCTCCAGCCCCAATTACTTCTCCTTCAAGCGTCGCCCCAACTGGATCAAATGACAGTTTGGCCGACACAGAAGATCCTGAAATAATCAAAGCCAAACTTGGTGCGCTAGAAGCAGACCTGGCTTCCAGTGAAGCTGATCTCAAGAGTCTCGAGACAGAAGTTCAATAATTTTTTGATTTGAATGGAGATAAAAAAGCTACTCCAATCCACGGTGGAAATCCGGGGAGAGATTGTGACCGAGATTTTCGAGTCTTTTCGTGAACCAGCGCTCTTGGCGCTAGGCAGAGAAGTGACCCTCCCCGGCTTTCGTCCTGGTCACGTGCCGAAAGAGGTCTTAGCGCGGGAGGTCGGTGAATATCGCGTGCTCGAGCGAATGGCCGAGCTGGCACTAAGTGACCACTATCCAAAACTGCTGGTTGAAAATAAGCTTGACGCCCTGGGTCGACCGAGCATTAACATCACCAAACTGGCGAAGGGTAATCCTCTGGGCTTCACCATCACGACCGCCATTCATCCGGAGATTAAATTACCAGACTATCGGACGCTGGCGAAGGAATTTAAGGCCAAGGACTCACCTTCTTCTGAAGGAGAGTCCTTTTCGGGAGAAGGGGAACCTTTGACATCGGAAATAGTGACCGAGGAAGAGATCTCGAGTGTGATTAGCGATCTAGAGAAAAGTGGTAAGAATGAAGAAATTCTAAAGCTTCCAGACCTGCGAGAGAAGATCCTGGCCGGCCTCAAACAAGAGAAGGCGACCAAGACTCGCGATAAGCGTCGGCTCGGGCTGATTGAGAAGATTATGGGCGCGACCACGATTGATCTGCCACCGATCCTCATTGAATCCGAGCTCGAAACCATGATGGCCGAGATGAAACACGAAGTCGGTCGGATGGGTCTCCCCTTCGATCAATATCTCACGCACCTCAAGAAGACTGAAGTGGAATTGAAACAAAACTGGCGAACCCAAGCCGAACATCGAGTGAAGACAGGGTTAATCTTGGCCGAAATTGCTCGGGCCGAGAAGCTCGAGGCCCCGAAGGAAGAACTTGAGCCTGAGTTAAAACACCTGCTCGAACAACACCCTAAGGCTAACCCTGACCGCGCCCGCGCTTATCTCGCCAGTCTCATTGTGAATGAGCAAGTCTTCAAACTCCTCGAAAAGTAACCAAGGGCGGGGCTTGGACTAGATTTTTAAAAAAGGAAAAGGGGCGGATCGGGCAATGAGCCAGAACCCACCCCTAGATTTGTCTCGCAGTCACCCCGCGAGCGAAGACGACCCGAACCACCAACTGCTTCCGAACTAGGAAAAGGCAATCCCCCATGTGACGTCGTCTGATGAACCGACCCGTCTGGATCTTAACCGGTCGACCGTCCGGATGTGAGATGGCCTGGACTGAAACCGAGAACTCGTAGACCTTACCCGCTGTTAGATGACTAGCCACCAGCTGGTGGTGCGTTTGATCAATCTCAGACAGACACCAATCGAGCTTCATTCCTGAATCACCTCCTTTCTCCGAGACAGCATATTGACAGAAGCAATATAAGTCAAGTAAGATAGCCAACATGCTTATACCAACTGTGATCGAGAAGTCGCCCTTCGGCGAACGCGCTTACGACATTTATTCCCGTTTGCTTAAGGATCGGATCATCTTCTTGGGTGGCGTGATTGATGATCATACGGCCAATATCATCATTGCTCAACTCCTCTTCTTGGAATCCGAGGGGCCGAAGAAGGATATTACGCTTTATGTGAACTCCCCGGGCGGGCAAGTGACGGCGACGATGGCCATTCTCGACACGATGAATTACGTGAAGTCGGACGTCTCCACGGTCTGCGTTGGCCTCGCCGCCTCCGGCGGGGCGATTATCCTCTCCGCCGGTGCCAAGGGCAAACGCTTCGCGCTCCCCAACGCCGAGATTATGATCCACCAACCGCTCGGCGGCACCGAGGGTCAAGCCTCCGACATTGCCATCACCGCGCGGCAAATTCTCAAGATTAAAGATAAACTAAATAAAATTCTCGCCAAGCACACGGGGCAAACGGTGGCCCAGATCGAAAAAGATTCCGATCGTGACTACTTCATGTCGGCCGACGAAGCCGCGAAGTACGGTTTGATCGATAGTATTGTGAAGAGTAAGGTATAATCTAAACATGACTAAAAAATTATTGTTTGGGCTATTTATTTTAAGCTTATTCATCGCGCCGTTATCTACTCACGCGCTTACACCGTTTGACCCTAATCAGCAAAAAATTGCCGAACTCTTGAGCCAGATCACCGTGCTTCAAGAGCAGTTACGGCAGTTGCAGGGGCAACAATCTGGTCAATGGTGCTGGGTCTTTAACTCCAATTTGGGTGTTGGAGCAAGGGGTGGAGATGCTATCAAGTCCCTACAGAAAATTTTAGTCACAGAAAATCTGACTCCATATTCTGACAAAAATCTTGATGTCGCATTATTCGAATACGGAGATGGTTATATACCAATATTCGGGAAAGACACACTCTCATATGTAAAGAAATTCCAAACCAAGTACGGCATCCCAAATACCGGCTATGTTGGACCCCTTACTCGAGCCAAACTTAACGCCTTATACAAATGCCCGCCAATCACTGGCAACCAACCCCCCACGATCTCCGGTGTCTCTGGACCCACCACCTTGCGCATAGGTGAAACGGGGACATGGACCGTGCGAGCCTCTGATCCGGAGAATGAGTCAGTGAATTATTATGTGCATTGGGGAGACGAAGTGGCCACTAGTTGGCAAAATTCTGGTTCACAACTTACACAGACAATCCCTTCAATCCAGCAAATCTCAAGCTTCACTCACACTTATGCCCAATCCGGCACATATCAACCAATTTTTTATGTCAGTGATAATGTTAACCAAACTAGCTACACATCAATCAGTGTGACTGTCACCCAAAATTCTAACTCCCCCATCACTGTCACCTCACCCAATGGTGGCGAACAGTGGATGGCGACTCCTAATCCAAACATCGAACAGTGGATGTCGAATTATAGCCGGATCATCACTTGGCGCTACGACGGCGCAACTAGTGCCACGAAAGTTGATTTGTACTTGGATGCCGAACCACCGGCTTGTGCTTACAGCAATCCCCCTTGTTTGATGGCTTTCCGTGAGTCGTATGTTTTGGATAAAAATATCTCCGCTCAGGGAACTTACAATTGGATCGTGGCGACTGGTATTGTGAACAATCCTATTCCGTCGGGAAATTATAAAGTGCGAATTTGTGAAGCCGGCTCACAAACCAATTGCGACTCGAGCGATAATTATTTTACGATCTCATCTAAACTAACTAATTCGGATCCTGACATCCAAAAATTGTTATCTGGGAGTATCCAATGGTTATCGGTTATTGTTGGTATCCAAGGCAATCAGTACACTACACCAGAGTTTCAAGATGATGTAGTGAGAAAACGAGAGATCAAAAAACTCCAAGATGCTGTTGCTGTTACCTTGGGCTCGGGCGACGTGCGAGGCATAGGTTTGTATGATTATATTCCCTTTTTCTCCGGGCAAATAAGCAAATCGGGTTTAGACAAGCTACTTAACAACCCGTCTGTTACATCAATCTCTGTGGACAGGCCGATCCCTCCCGCAAATTAAGTTAAACTTTACTTGGCCGTGACGGGTGTGTTAGTATCAAATGATGGAAAAGAGAGTAATAAAAACAAAAACTTATTCTTACACTGTCCATCTAAAATACTTTAAAGATGGCGAGAAAAAAGGCTATCTAGTGAGTGTCCCAATCTTACCCGGATGTAACACTTGGGGAAAAACTTATATGGAAGCTCTCGAACGGGCTGAGGAATGCATCCAAGGATTCCTGGAGGCTTTAGTGAAAGCCGGTCAACCAATCCCCAGAGAACCAGAGCCTCGCTTGCCAGTTGCGACTCGAATGCTAATCAAGGCTCCAGTTTTTGCTTAATCTGTGGATCGTCTTCCCACTCTTCGTCCCAAAAAGATTATCTCTGCTCTCAAAAAGGCTGGCTTTGAGGAACACCACCAACGTGGAAGTCATCTCTATCTGTGGCAATCCCTGACAAAAAGAATGACTTCGGTCGCTATTCATCCGGGCGATGTCCCAAGACCGCTACTTAAGGATATTATCGACCAAGCCGGTCTAACGGAAGACGAATTTCGAGAATTGCTGTAACTAAAGTGACCTCCCACTACCCCCTCCCAAGGAGGGGGACGGAAAACCATCCCCTTCGGGGATGGTTTGGGTGGGGTGAAAATTTGGTTTACTGCCCATTTCGGGTGCTTAGAGCCTAAGGTAGCTTTTAATGATTTTGGC
>CAZZED010000017.1:0-2457 GCA_964653115.1 uncultured Candidatus Saccharibacteria bacterium
ACCCATTTGGGCTGGGCACTCATGGCACGCTTCCGATTAGCCCCGGTGAGGGACTCTTCATCAGGATCTTCACCATAAATCTTGACGAAGCCGCCGAAGGGAATGAGATTGAGTGAGTAAGTGGTCTCCCCCCGCTTCCAGCCGAAGAGGCGAGGCGGAAAACCCAGACCAAACTCGTCCACTCTGGCGCCCGACTTCTTCGCCACATAGAAGTGCCCGAATTCATGGGATAAAATTAAGAGCCCGAGAATGATGAGGAAAATTATTATCGTCATTAGTTCGTGATCTCGGTTTCTTTCTTCGCCATTATCTCCTCCAGAGTTTTGTTACTGGCGTCAATAATTTTTTGTAATTCGTCTTTGGCGCGAAACTTCTCATCCTCAGGCAAAGTCCCCTCCTTCTCACTGTCTTGAATCGCACTCCAGACCTTGTCGCGGGCTTGGCGAATGGAGACCCGCGCTTCTTCGAACTTTGCCTTCACCACCTTCACCAGTTTGGCGCGACTCTCGGCCGTGAGCTCGGGGAAAGTGATTCTAATCCCCTGTTGGTCGGTGGAAATCGAAACACCCAAATTTTCGACGGTAATCCCGCTCTCAATCTCTTTAATCTGCGACTTATCCCATGGAGCGACCCGAAGGGAGCGAGCATCTTCGATCGTTACCGCTGCGACTTGCTTCAAGGGCAACTTACTCCCATAAGAATTCACCACCACCTTGTCGAGTAAGAAGGGCGTGGCGCGACCGGTCCGCACGCCGTGGTATTCACTCTTCAACCACTCCTCCACTTCCTTAATCTGCTTTTTAAATGGATTAAAATCGTAGGTCATATTTATATTATTTATGATTACTAGTTACTTGAAGACGCAAATCGAGCGCTTGCGAAAGCTTGTTGATAAAAATCAAAGATGGATTATAACGACCAGATTCAAACCGAGCGATGGCTGATTGTTTAGTCCCAACTTTCTTCGCCAGTTCTTCCTGGGTCACTCCGTCCTTGATTCGTTGAGCAATGATTGCGTCAATGATCTTAAACTCCAATTCTAAATCATCGTAGGCTCTTTTGAAACCATGATTTTTAAGCCATTTATTTTTTAGACGATTAAAAGGAATTAATTTTACCTTAGTTTTTTTCATGATATTTTTAGTATAACATAAAGGTTATATTTAATGCAATCGTGATAACCGGTCTCGAGCGGTTTGTAGATCTTTCTTGCTCAACCTTTCAGTTTTCTTATGTATGGCATGAAGCAAAACAATTTTCCCATCATGAAAAGTATAAAATACTCTAATGTTTTGTGCCCCCCGAAGTCGTAATTCATGTAAGTTTTTTTCTATCTTCTTACTGTGTGGCATGCCGAGATGGTAACTACACGACACTAGAAGCTCTAGTAACCGAGTCAATCTAGCTCGAGTCGCCGTATCCAAAGAATCAAAGAAAATTTCTATATCTGGATGGAAATAATTTAGTTCCATTATTTTACAATTTTACCACGCTCGGCAAAACAAAAGCTAGGTGCTCAAGAAGGAGTTTGGGGGCGGAAGCGGGGTCGGTGATATAATTTCTCACCATCATTAATTCATTGAAAACTTGATGGGTGAGAGGCAAGGTTTTATGGCAAATAGTTTCTAAATTATTTAAGAATAAAAGCCACTCAGCGCGCGTGGTTTCCTTTTTTATTTCTTTAGCGATCAAGTCAAGCCGTTCGGCCGGTGTTGCTTTCAAGAATTGCGAAGCTAATTTTAAATTATTCTCTGGGGCAAAATCAATTTCAGGTTCAATGATCAACATTCGCGATTGAAGGGTGGGCAATAAATTAATGAGCTGGTTACTGATTAAGAAGAAGTGCAAACCTGTCCGCGGCTCTTCGAATAATTTAAGCAAAGCATTCTGAGCCTCCGGCGTATAACGATCAGCCTCAATGACCACGAACTCGCGCGCCCCACTCCAGTTTCGTCGCGAGCTTTGCTCGATTAAACCGCGACTCTCGTCAACGCCGAAAGTTTCGTGGCGATGCCAGACCAGCGTCGCCAAGGGCTCAACTTTTTTCAACGACCGATCTAATTTCTCTCGGATCGCTTCTCGCTCACCGATAATGAGATAAGCGTGATGATTGATTTCGTTAAACATTGTTAACGCTTAGCGCTTGGATAAAATAGTTCGTTTATAAGTCGATAAGTGTTCGAGGGCAATACCGGTGCCCTTAGCGACGCAGAAGAGGGCTTCATCAGCCAAGATCGCCTTCACCCCCGTCCGGCGATAAATTAATTCCGGCAAATTTCGCAACATCGAAGAACCGCCGGTCATAATAATACCGTGATCAATGATGTCGGCCGAGAGTTCGGGGGGCGTCTCTTGGAAGACAGTTTTAATGGCTCGGACGATTTCTTTAAGTTCGCCTTCGATGGCGCGAACGATCTCGTTGGTTCGAATCTCGGCGAAGCGAGGTAACCCACTCAT
>CAZZED010000018.1:0-5471 GCA_964653115.1 uncultured Candidatus Saccharibacteria bacterium
TAAAGAAACCATTTTTTGTCTTGGCGCCGATGGCGGATGTGACGGATGTGGCCTTTCGTCGAATCATCGCTAAGTATTCACGACCAGCGGGGCCGGATGTCTTCTGGACCGAATTTGTCTCGGCCGATGGCTTGTGCCACCCCAAGGGTCGGGAGAAACTTTTGATTGATTTGAAATATTCCGAGGCCGAGCGACCGATCGTCGCCCAACTCTTCACCGCTCATCCGGATAAGATGGCGGAGGCAGCGAAATTGATTCAAGATTTGGGCTTCGATGGACTCGACATCAACATGGGTTGCCCCGATCGGGCGGTGGAGAAGCAAGGCTCCGGCGCGGCCCTCATCAAGAACCCGAAGTTGGCCCAAGAAGTGATTCACTCTGCTCAAGCCGGCGCGCCCAAGCTCCCGATTTCGGTCAAAACGCGAATTGGTTACAATCACGACGAGCTAGACACTTGGATTCCGAGTTTATTGGAGACGGGGATTAGCGCGCTCACGATCCACGCCCGCACACGGAAGGAGATGTCTAAGGTGCCGGCGCATTGGGAAGCGCTCACGCGCGCGGTAAAGATCCGAGATGAACTCGGGAGCAAAACTTTAATCCTCGGCAATGGCGATGTGCGAGACCTGGCTCACGCGCGGGCGTTGGCCGAGGAGACGGGCGTCGACGGCATCATGCTCGGGCGCGCGATCTTTGGTAATCCGTGGCTCTTCGCCGAATCGGAAATCCAAGGTGCGTCCTTAAAAACCCAAGACCAAGGACGCACCTTAAATTTAATTAAAGAAAAATTAAAAGTTTTAGTTGAGCACACGAAATTATTTGAAGAATTATTAGGACAAACAAAAAGTTTCGCCATTATGAAGAAGCATTACAAGGCTTACGTTTCTGGTTGGGACGGGGCAAATGAATTAAAGGCGAAATTGATGGAAGCGACTAATGCTGGGGAAGTGGCCGAGACAGTTGACAAATATCTATCAAGTATGCTAAGCTAATGGTTGGTAAACAAGGCTACGGATAGCCTTGAAATTGAACCTCGAGACCAAGAAAAGGAGACATTCGAATGACCACTGCTCCTCCATGCCAAATGGCCGGCCTAGGTGTCACTTGTCCCTCCTGTAAACATAAGTTTACACATCCCGCCAATTCAAGCGTTCCGGTTGGTCACTGCCCCTCTTGTGGTGGGCCGTACTTCATCGAAACCAATGGCACAATTTTGACCGAAGAACAGTTCATTTATTTGGAACAAAACAAACCTTGAAGTCACTCCTCTGTCTCGACTCATCGATCCCGTTTTGCCTTATCGGCTCGCGGGATCGTTTTTTTTTCGTTATACTAACGCCAATGTCCGAGCTCGCTCTCTATCGCAAATATCGCCCCCAAGGCTTCGCCGAGGTGGTGGGGCAGGAGCCGATTGTGCAAGTGCTGGAAGGGTCAATCAAGCAGGGGAAGGTGGCCCACGCTTATCTCTTCGCCGGCTCGCGGGGGACGGGTAAGACCTCGGTCGCCCGCATCCTCGCTCGCGAGCTTGGCACTTCGCCCCATGATCTCTATGAAATCGATGCCGCTTCGAGTCGGGGGATTGATGACATTCGCGAACTCCGCGACGCCGTCCGCACGCTTCCGTTTGAATCTAAGTATAAAGTTTATATTGTCGACGAGGTTCACATGTTGACCAAGGAAGCCTTCAACGCCCTCTTGAAGACGCTCGAAGAGCCACCGAGTCATGTCATCTTCATTTTAGCGACAACGGAACTCCATAAATTGCCCGAGACGATTACCTCCCGTTGCCAGACCTTCACCTTCCGGAAGCCGGGCGTGGATGAATTGCGCACGGTCATTGCTCAAGCGGCGAAGAGTGAAGGACGGAAGTTGGAGTCAGAGGCGCTCAATCTGCTTGCCATTTTGGGCGATGGTTCTTATCGTGACGCGCTCGGTGTGCTCCAGAAGGTCTTCGGTGCGACAGCGGAAAAGATGATTGGAACGGCGCTCGTGGCCTCCGTCACCGGGGCGCCACCGAGTGAACTTGTCACCCAGTTTATCGATGGGTTAATCAGATGTGACACTGAATTGGGGTTGACGGTAATTCGACATTTGGCCGAACTCCATCGTGAACCGCGGGTCTTCCTCAAGCTCGTAATGAATATGATTCGTCAGGCCATGTTTCTCAAATTTGCGCCGGCCGTGGGGCGAGAATTAGTCGCGTCGCTTAATGAATCAGAACGGAAATTTATCGAAACGCTCGCGTCACGTCCGGAATCAGCCTCACTTTCACTTATCCTCCGTGAACTTCTCGTCACTTATGACGAGCTCGGCCGATCTTATCTCCCCGAACTTCCACTCGAGTTGGCCGTGCTCCGCATCATCAGTTTGCTTCCCAAACGTAGTTAGAATATAACTGCCGGCCAGGGACTCGAACCCCAATACTCGCCTTCAAAGGGCGATGTCCTACCATTAGACGAGCCGGCAATCTTGCAATTATCTTTGCTCCTAGATCATAGAATAAATGTGGCTTATAGTACAGTAGAAGAAAGTTTCTCGAGTCTCACAATGTCTCGCTCGATTCCCTTTAGACCCGCTTCGAAGAAGGCGGTCTTTGAAGTGTCGACATCGATTGACTTGAAGATATCTTCCGGACTCATTGAACCACCGGCACTTAGGAATTGTTTGATCTTCAGCATATAAGTCGGATCAGCCCGCCACTTCTCATAGAGCGCTTTGCTAACGAGTTGGCCGTAGGCGTAAGTGTAGACGTAGAAGAATTGCCGAATGTGTGACCAATAGACATAGAAGTAACCGTCGTCTGGGGTTAGTGTCACCTTCGGCCCAAGATACGATTTGAGATGTTTCGACATGAGACTGGCGATCTCCTCTTTCGCCACTTGGCCGTCACTTCTAATCTTATGGTGAAGCTCCAGCTCGAAGTTGAAGCAAGCGATCTGGCGGAAGATGGTGGAGATGTCGCCCATAAGCTTATTGTGAAGCAAAATAATTTTTTCTTTCTCTGGCAGACGAGCTTCAATCTCAGCCGTGGCGATCTGCTCGAAGAAGGTGCTCGCCACTTCGGCGGTGGCGGTAGAGTAACCCTGATAACGCAACGGTTGTCGCTTGCTCAACTCGGTGTGGAAGGCGTGACCAAGCTCATGAGCCAGAGTCTCAAGCGAGCGCACGTCATTGACGTGATTCAAGAGCAAGAAGGTCGGAAGCTCGGTCATGCCCCAAGAGTAAGCGCCACCGCGCTTGCCCTGCTTAGGATAGACGTCGATCTGACCATTAGACAAGAATTTATCGAAGAGAGTCAGATATTCTTTATCAACCTTGCCGAAGATTGAGCGAAGAATCGCGACCGAGGTGGGGAAGTCGAATTTGGTTTTAATCTTCCCGATGTTGACGTTTCGGTCGGCGAGAGTGAGTTTCTTCTGCCCGAGAAGCTTGGCATGCAAAGCGTAGAATTTATGGGCAAGCTTAAAATTTTCGGAGATTAGGGAGACAAAATTTTCAATTGAGGTCTCATCGTTCTCATAACCCAAGACGGTGGCACTGTACGGCTTCTCGTAACCGCGTCGTTCGTCCATCATCTTTTTGTAATTATAGACGGCGTTAAGTTCGCCTTCCGCTAAGTAGCTAATTGATTTAAGGGCGAGCAAAATTTTCTGATAAACTTCGTTTCGAGACTCCTTCGGCTGATCGGATAATTGCCCGATCGCCTTCACGATCGGGATGGTCGCGCCCTTATGCTTTATCGTCTGCTGGTTGAGAAGCTTCTCTTGAACATTGACCCACATGGTGTAGCTCGTCTGCGACAAGAGACCATTCAGCTGTTCTTCGCCTTCAGATAAAACAAATTTAGCGTGGTTGAATATTTTAGTCAGACTATAAGCGTATGGTTTAAGGTCGGGGTGGGTCAGAAATTTATTGCGGTCTTCGCTCGGAATCTTGGCCACGGCAAGGCCGAAAAACTTGATTCGATTCGTCGCTTGGGTTATCCGTTGAGCATATTTAGTCGCTCTAGCCACCGCCCGCGTGTCTTCAGAATTCAAGTGAGTTTTAAGAGTGAAGTACCACCAAGGCTTATTCCCCTCGACCGCCTTATCCAACACCTCGATCTCTCCGAGGGCTTGAGCCAGAGCTTCTGGTGACGAAGTGAAGGGCTGACCCCGGTACTTCTTTTCGAAGCTTAGACAAACTTGCTCGATCTTCTCCATGTCTTTTTCTATTTTGGGATCTTTATCACCTTGATAGAGAAGCTTCAGGTTCCAACTAGTTTTTATTTTCATTAGTTCAAATTAACAGATAGACTTAGCCTAGTCAATTTCGAAAAATTGGAGTATATATTGGGTTACTATGACCTTAGCAGAACTTCAAAAATTTATAGATGAACAAGATGTACTTTTTAGATCGGCAAAAAATACCAACCAAACTGAACGTGAAAGAATTTTAGCTCGCACGGTTAAAATATCAGAGGAACTCGGAGAATTATGTGATGAAGTCTTGGCCTCGATGGGTGATCAGAGGAAGAATAAAATGGATAATCGAAGTGCGGATAATCTCTCTGGGGAATTTGCTGATGTGATTATCACCACTTTTCTTCTAGCTAAGGCAATGAAGGTTAATATCCCAGAAGCCTTGAATCAAAAAATTAAGAAAATTAAAATCAAGCATAATAAGCAATTGTAGTTAACTTAAATTATGACCAACGAACAAATCAGAAATCTCGCGTTTATAGATGGGCAGAATTTGTATATGAATACAGCCAAAAAAGAGGTTAGTCCATGGCGGATTGATCTGGCTCGCTTCAGAATTTATTTAGAGAAAAAATATCAGGTCGATAAGGCCTATTACTTTTTAGGTTATGTAAAGGAAAAGAATCAAGAGTTATACGAGGAGATTCAAAACGCCGGTTTTGTCTTGGTCTTTCGTGAACATAGCCCAGCTTTGATTGGGAAGAAGAAAGGAAATGTGGATTCTGACATCATCTTCCATATTATGAAGAGATTGTATAAACGAGAAAATTTTCACAAAGTTATTCTGGTGTCCGGAGACGGGGATTATAAATTGTTAGTTGATTTTTTGATTGAAGAAAATAAGTTTGAAAAGATTCTTTTCCCTGATAAAAGGTTTGCTTCTTCGTTATATAAAAAGCTTGGCTCGGAATACTTTGATTATCTAGAAAGCCAGAATGTAAGAGGTAAAATAGAGTTTAAAAAAGAAAAGGGCTCCTTAGGTAGTTAACCGTTCGGATCCCTTTTCGTCTGAATACCCATATGATAGCAAACGGGTTGCAAATGTCAAACAATTTGTACATTAATCAAGCGTTGGTAACACTTTCTTTGATTCCTTGATTTCTTCTTTGGTGCGCTCGATGTAGTTTTGAAGGTACTGGAAGGGAGCAATCCCCCCTAGGGACTGATGTGGCCTCAGATGATTGTAGTGACGAACAAGGGCGTAGAGAATCCGTCGTCGCTCTTCTCTTG
>CAZZED010000019.1:0-2173 GCA_964653115.1 uncultured Candidatus Saccharibacteria bacterium
GCGATGCTAACAAGCATCGCCCGTATTTTTTTGTCTAGATTTTTATTTCAATTAAAGCTAAGATGCAGTATGGTAAAAAAGAAACCGTTAGTCTGTGTTTCCGGCTACTTTAATCCCGCCCATATTGGCCACGTCAGAATGGTCCGAGCGGCGGCGAAGTTTGGCCGAGTGGTGGTGATTGTTAACAATGACTACCAGGTCAAATTAAAAGGCTCAACCCCCTTCATGCCGGCCAAGGATCGGGCGGAGATTATGTCGGCTCTGGCCGGAGTGGAAAAGAGTGTCATCGCGATTGATAAAGATCGCACTGTTTGTAAAACTCTGGCGAAGATTAAACCAGACATCTTCTGCAATGGCGGTGACCGAACGAAGAAAAATATCCCCGAACTCGCCGTCTGCGCCCGCCTGGGGATTAAGGTAATCTTCGGCGTCGGTGGTGGTAAAGTTAGAAGCTCTTCGACTCTCTTATCAAGGCGCGGCTGATGGGATTCGAACCCACGATCTATCCCGTGACAGGGGATTGTGTTAAACCGCTACACCACAGCCGCAATTTTTTGATCCTACTCAAATGTCGAGGGTGGGACTCGAACCCACGACCTGGCGCTTATGAAACGCCCGCTCTAACCAACTGAGCTACCTCGACAAGTTAGCATTTTTCAACGCTTCTATCAACCCGAGTATCTCATATTTTAACATGGAACTTTTTCTTACTCTTAATCTTAGGGTACCAAAATATGAATCATAATTCTTATACACTTTCCTTGACTCTACTCTAACATAATAGGGTTTATTAAACTGCCCTGGAGATAATCTTAATAAATCTGACCAAAATTTCAAGACTTTATTTATCCTTGGTTTATGCATCTCATTTATCTGAACTGTGCAAAGAATATCTTTGGAATTAACTTTAAAAATTATTTCCAAAAAACTTTTTACGAGAAGGATCATCTGGGGATCAGAATTAATGAACATAAAACCAGAAGTTGATTCACTTTTTGATCCTTCACCCCAATAAAGACCGAGTCCAATAATTAAAAGATCCCGTTTTGAAAGACCTCTTATCCTATCTCTGGCTTTGCGTAAAGTCAAATCAATCATCGATAATTTTTTATCCCGATTGATTTTAGCTCCAATTAATCTCCCTCTACTTAGTCCATCAACCCCACGTTTAACAAGAATATCCGTTTGTTTCTTGGAAAGAATTATGTCTTTACACCACAGGCTCACCGTGCCTTTAGACACATTCAACTTTTTTGCTATTTCATTGATACTTTGCCCTCGTGAACGATATTCTCGAGCCGTGAGACGTTGTTCGTATTTGGCCACAAAATTTCTTGTAGGGGGAGCAGGACTTGCACCCGCGTCTGGAGGTTATGAGCCTCCCGAGATACTGCTTCTCCATCCCCCTCCCCGAATTTTCTATTCTAACACTTACTCGGGGCTTACGCAATCAGATTTAGATAAAATTAAACTCGTTGAAAACTTTCTCATAGAGCTCCATCACCCGCCGAGCTTCGCGCCGGGTCAAACTAAAACCGCTTTCGTGTGCAATCTGATTCCGCACCTTGTGCGCCTCCCAAGCGTCTTGGAGGGTGACGAAATCGCTCGGTTCGATATTCTTTAAGCGCTCGCCGAGATTCTCACCCGGGTAACGCATGGCCTTCACCATCTCATCGAGTAAGTTGTCGGCTTCGATAATTGCTTGCTTCCAATCAGATTGATTGTCGGACTCGAGATAGGCCAAGACCTTCTCCCAACGCTTTTTATTAGCCGACTTTTCTTCCTTGTCGGCTTGAGTGAGGCTCAAGAAGTTGCGCAGTTCTTCTTGCCGTAATTTGGCTATCTTCACCACCAAGACGACGACAACCACACCGAAGAAGAGACCGAGACCGAGCAAAACTATTTTCACCCAGAAGATGAGCTCGGGCGGGAGCGGCCAGAGATGAAGATTGCGCAACCACTGATAAATCAGGTTGAAAAAATATTCGAGATTAAGATAATTGGGTTCAAAGATTGGCATGATGTTTTCCTAACTGAAATAGCAGATCTTCCCGGCCGGCCGGCGCAATGAATTGTAAACCGCAAGGCAAGCCAGCCTCGTCGATGCCATTCGGCACCGAGATCGAGGGCAAACCGGCGATATTAGCTGGGACGGTATAGATATCGGCGAGAT
>CAZZED010000020.1:0-2660 GCA_964653115.1 uncultured Candidatus Saccharibacteria bacterium
TTATCAACGACTTCGAATTATCAAAATTTTTTGATAATCTTAGTCAAGAACTTAAAGATCCGACGTTGATTAAAATTGCCGCCAACTTTATTTTGAATGATATCGCAGGGAAACGGAAAACCGACCCAAGTTGGCCATTACCCATACTCAAGCACTTCACTGAAATCGTTCAGCTTTATCATTCGGGGCAACTGGCATCACCTCAAGCCAAACGTGCTATCTTGACTGGCGTAATAACCGAGATGGCCTCGGCCGACTCGCTTAGTGATCTCGTCGCGAAGATTATCAGTGAGAATCAAAAAGTCGTGACCGACTATCGGGCGGGGAAAGAGATCGCCCTCAAATTCTTGATCGGGCAGGGGATGAAGGTGTCGAAAGGCAGTGCCAACCCGAGCCTGCTCGAAGACCTCTTCAAAAAAGCCCTAGTTTGATTTTTTGATTGGTAGTATAATTTGATTACTATGAAAAAAATACGAGTCGGGATTAATGGGTTGGGACGGATTGGACGGGCTTTTTTAAAAATTGCGATTGAACGGCCAGAGCTGGAGGTGGTGGCGGTGAATGATTTAGGAGATCTTGAGAATCTAGCTTATCTCTTGCGCTACGACAGCGCTTATGGAAGGTACGCGCATCCAGTCACAGTTAAAGAGAAGATGCTCGTAGTCAATGGCCACGAGATCCGCGTTTGCCAAGAGAAGGATCCGGTGCACTTGCCGTGGCACGAGCTCCGGGTCGATGTCGTCGTCGAGTCGACCGGCTTCTTCACCAGCTTCGACCAGGCGAAGGCGCACCTCGACGCCGGCGCGCGGAAGGTCGTGGTTTCCGCGCCGGTGAAGGGCGATCCGGTGCCAGGGATTGTGGGGGCGACGGTGCTGATGGGAATTAATGATTCAGTGCTTGCCACTTGTCAGATTTCCTCCAATGCTTCTTGTACCACCAATTCGGCCAGTCCGGTAATTCAAATTTTGCTCGAAACGATTGGCATTGAGAAAGCGATTCTTAACACCGTTCACGGTTATACCGCGACGCAGAAACTCGTTGATTCGCCAGATACTAAAGATTGGCGCCGTGGTCGAGCCGCGGCGATCAACATCGTCCCCTCGACCACCGGAGCGGCCGAGGCGGTGACGCAGGCGATCCCGTCGCTCGCCGGCAAATTTGATGGCATCGCGCTTCGCGTCCCCATTTTGACCGGTTCCATCGCCGACATCACCTTCATCGCGCGACGCGCGACAACGGTCGAAGAGATCAATCGAACTTTGACCGAAGCGGCGGCGACACCACGCTGGCGCGACATCTTCGCCGTTACCACCGAGCCTCTCGTCTCTTCCGACATCGTCGGCAGTCGCCACGCCTCCATCGCTGACCTCGGCCTCACCAAAGTTGTCGGTGGTAACTTAGTCAAAGTGATGGCCTGGTACGACAATGAGATGGGGTATACCCACACGTTGGTCCAACACGTCATCAAGACGGGCGAGGTTTAATTTTAATAAATGAAAATCTTTCTTGGAGCCGACCATGCGGGGTTTGAGTTGAAGGAGATATTGAAGAAATATCTGCGAGATGACTTGGGTTATGAAGTGTCTGATGAGGGCGCTTTTGTCTTGACCCCGGATGATGATTATCCCGATTTTGTGCGGATTGTCGCGAAGCGAGTGGCCGGTGATCCGACGGGGAGTCGTGGAATTATTCTCGGTGGTTCGGGTCAAGGTGAAGCAATTGTGGCCAATCGCGAGAAGGGCGTGCGGGCGGTGGTTTATTATTCAAATAATTTGGACATAATTAAGTTATCGCGTGAACATAATGATGCTAATGTTCTTTCTCTGGGGGCTAGATTTTTAACTAATGACGAAGCGAAAAAAGCGGTGAAGCTCTGGCTTGAGACCAAGGTTGATCTCGAGCCACGCCACGCGCGTCGGATTAAGAAGATTGATAACCCTGATCGGGCCGACAATCAATTCTAATCCATGAGTCAGAGAATGATTATCCCAGCTGTCCTCGGTGAGACCTACGCCGAAGTGGAACGAGAGATCAAGTTACTTGAGGACCACACGGATTGGCTCCATCTTGATGTCACCGACGGGCGCTTCACTAGTGTGGCCAGTTGGCCCGCCGATATGTCGGGCAAGGGCAACATCGAAGACCTTCGCTTCTTAGATGGCAAAACTAAGATCGAAGTGCATCTCATGGTCGAGGAGCCGGAGATGGTGATCAGAGATTGGCTCGAGGTGGTTGATCGGATTATTGTCCATGCGGAAGCGACGGATAGATTGGAGGAGATCATCGACAGCTTCTCACTCTCACGAGTGAAGTTTGGTGTCGCGCTCCTTCTCCCGACCCCAATTGAGACGCTCGGGCCGTACCTCTCGAAAATTAATTTAATTCAACTGATGTCGATTGCCGAGATCGGGGCGCAAGGGCACGGCTTCGACGATCGCGTGCTGGAGAAAATTAAGGTCTTACGATCACTCGCGCCTAATGTTATAATTCAGCTTGATGGGGGAGTCAATCAGGAGACGGCAAAGGTGGCTCTGGCGGCTGGTGTGGATAACTTAATTGTCGGTTCGGCGATTTGGCGCACCCCCGACCCCATTGCTTCCCTCAATAATTTCCAATCCCTAATACTTTAAATTTTTCACTTTCAACTTTACACTTCCTTA
>CAZZED010000021.1:0-5070 GCA_964653115.1 uncultured Candidatus Saccharibacteria bacterium
ATTTTCGTTTTTAAAATATTTAAGGCCATGAGCCTTGAGCTCGGCGCGCAAGGCTTGCGAGCGCTCAATCTTCTCCATCTCTTTCTTCAAGAAGCGGAGGTGGGGCGCAATTTCTCGGCGGAGAAGTTCTACCTCACGCAAATTGATTTGGGTTTTCTCCAGTTTGCGTTCACTCTCATTAATTTGAGATTGATAGATCTTTAGCCCTAAGGCATCCTCAATCATCTGCCGGCGTTCCACACCATTCGCACTCAAGAGTCGATCCGCTTCACCTTGACTCATAATGTGGTAACCCGACGCGCCGATCGCCACCGAATTGAGAAGGGTCGAGACGTCCTTGAGGCGCACTTGGGCCTTATTGATCGTGTAGACATTGGTGCCATCACGATGCACTTCCCGACCAATCGTCACCTCATCATAATCGAGAGGGAATTTATGATCATGGTTGTCGAAGGTGACGACAACCGAGGCTCGATTGGCCCGCTCGCGACCACTGCCATTCCAGATGAAGTCTTCCCCGCGACGACCGCGAAGCGATTTGAGTGACTGTTCGCCCAAGACCCAACGACAAGCCTCGGCAATATTCGATTTGCCCGAACCGTTGGGCCCCACCACCGCCGTGATCGAGGCTTCAAAGAGAAGATTAGTTTTTTTCGCGAAAGATTTGAACCCAGCTAATTCGAGACCAATGAGACGCATGCCCTCTAGTTTAACCAACCGCGAGCCTTAAGACCAGCCCGCGCCGCTACTTGCTCGGCTTCTTGCTTGGAGTGACCGGTTCCCTCGGCTACTAATTCTTTGTTTAAGTACAGTCCAACTTTAAAAATTTTATCATGATCCGGACCAGATTCTTCTAAAACTTCATACGCAGGAGTAATGTCGGCCAAAGCTTGCGCCTGCTCTTGGAAGTAACTCTTGGCATCGGCGAAGCGTCGATCAGCAATCACTGATTCAACTTTGGGCATCAAATATCTACCGATAAAGTTTTTTGCTGTCTCGAAACCTTGATCGAGATAAATCGCGCCAATCAGTGACTCAAAAGTGTTGGCGAGAATGACTTGCCGCGCGCGACCACTATCCTTAGATTCGCCGCGAGACAAGAGAAGGTAATCATTCATGCCTAATTCCTCGGCCACTTGCCCAATTGTCACGGTGTTGACGAGCGCGGCGCGATAAGTGGTAAGATCGCCCTCGGTCTCTTTGGGGTAACGGCCATAGAGATAATCCGTCGTCGCAAGCTCGAGTACCGCGTCGCCTAAGAATTCTAAGCGTTCATTGTGGTCAAGATCAGTGCGTGAGCTCTCATTGAGATACGAACGGTGAGTGAAGGCTTGTTCTAATAATTTGGGCTCTTTGAAAGTGAGTCCGAACGAAGTTTGGAAAAAATTAAAATCTGGTTTATTGATCATGAAGAATTGGAGAGTCGATTAATCGCGCGGGTGACGATCGGCACGATGTCATCATACATTTTTAAATCCGGCACGGCGGAGAGGGAAAACCATTGGGCATTATCCAATCCCTGATTCTTATTCAAATAAAGTTCGTCGCGATTCTTGGCTTCCGCTAGATAATAGGCGACGCGCTTTCGAATCTTCCCCTTCTCGGGATCACTGGCGACATACTCATTATCTCCGAGAGCTCCAATAATTTTGATTTCGAGGGAAAGTTCTTCCATCACCTCCCGCTTCGTTCCCGCCTCGGCCGACTCCCCCTGCTCAATATGCCCTTTCGACAAAGTCCAGTAGCCGAAGATGTCGTGAACGAAAGCGAGTTCGTATTCACCTGTCTCAAGTTGAGTGTAAACGACCGCTCCCCCCAAGGTCTCAACTGGCATATCTTCGTAGCGAATATCTTTAGCTCGACGCTTCTTCATCGGCACGTCGTCCTTACCCGGTTCGCCCATTTCCTTATAAACTGTCCCGAGCACGCCGTTCACGAACTTGCCACTATTTTCACCGCCGTAGGTCTTGGCAATCTCAATCGCTTCATTGATCGCCACTCGGGCCGGCACCTCCTTCCGATCAGCGAAAAGGAGTTCCCAAAGACCAACTCGCAAGACATTGCGATCGATGATCGCGATCTTATCGATCGGCCATTCGGGGGCCGCCTTTTCAATAATATGATCGAGTTTAGTTTTTTCACCGATGGCACCATTGACGAGTTGCGCGACGAAGGCCTTGTCATCAAGGCCGGGGGCGAATTCAGTAATATTGCGATCGGTAATCCTATCGATCACACCCTTCTCTCCACCGTTGAAGTCCCACTCAAAGAGTGACTGAACCGCAATGCTTCTTGACAAATGCCTATTGGCCATTGAAAGTCATTCGCCGTGGCGAACTATAATTTTAAAAAACTTAAGCCTTCTTGCTTGCTCCCGTCGCCTCTAACTCTTTCTCTTTGCGCTTCTTCTCCTTCTTGGTCAAACGCGCCAAGACATCGATCGTCTCGCGATCGCGGTAGAAGCCACAATTAGCACACGCCGTGTGACGACGACGCATCTGACCACACTTCTGACACTTCATAATCCGCGGGGCAACCAGCGCGTGATGCGATCGGCGATTACCCGTGTGGGACCGCGTATGTCTCATTCGTACAACCATGGGTGATAGTCTAGCGCATCTCTCCTTCCAAAGCAAGGGTTTTATTTCGTGAAATAGGGCGGAAAAGTTGGTCTTTTATCTGAAACTCGGATTCTGGAGCCAGCGGTCGGGCTTGAACCGACGACCTACGGTTTACAAAACCGTTGCTCTACCAACTGAGCTACGCTGGCACATCTACATCTTACAACACATTTACAAAACCGTTGCGATTACCTCCGCCAACCGGCGGATGAGTCCCGACGCTTCGGTCGGGAGGCCGACTAACACGTCGGCCCTACTCCGGCGTACCTATATCTTAGTATTCTCGCGGCGCACCATCTCTTGTTTATAATCTTTAATTTGCTCTAAGAAGAAGGAGACGGAACCGCGCTCGCGATCACTCGGATGCTGGCCTCGCCCTCGCACGGCATCGATCAAGCTAGCGAAACGACGTTCAATCCGAGTCAACAGATTTCGGCCGAATGACGCCAATCGATGTAAGAACACAAGGAAGTGGATCGAGAGATATTTAAGAGTCTGACGCACGAGGGCCACGAGGCCATGGGCAATTGATGAGATCACATCGCTCAAGACTTCGCTCCCCGATTTGACCGAAGATGAGATCTCAGGATTTGAGCTTGAGAAGGCCGAACGATAAGCTTGACTCCAAATCATGCCCGCCATCGCGAGGAAGCTAATCCCCATCAAGCTACCGAAGATAATTGAGACAATCATAGTTTAACCTCGGGCCCGCCCCCTAGGTCGGGCGGGCATCGAGACGATACCAAGTGCCAACTTCAATCCGTTCACCGAACTTCTGGATGGCCGACTTGATCACCTCGGCCACGGTCTGACTAGAATCCTTAATGAAGGGTTGGGCGAGAAGTTCTGTTGCATCGGCTGGTTCCATGGCCGCAATTTGCATTGCCAGATCATCAGCCAAGAGACGGAAGTCTGGATTCTTCGCCACGAAGTCGGTCTCGGATTGAAGTTCCACGAGGGCGCCGAGATTACCTGTCGAATGCACATAAGCACTCACCGCTCCTGCCCCTAGAGTTCGGCCCGACTTCTTACTTGCAATTTTCTCCCCCGACGCCTTCAGCCATTCAATCGCCTTATCGATGTCCCCCGCTCCCGCTTCGAGCGCCTTCTTACACTCACCAATCGAGATGCCGGTGCGATCGCGAAGCGTCTTAATATCTTTGGCTGAGATCATAAATTTAAATTACCGGCCCTTGGGCCAAACTCTTCCCGGCTTCATACGCTTTAGCTAGCTCCCCGACGAAGTATTCGATGCTCTTCACATTTCCATCATTGCAGACGATCGGATAGTCAATCAGATTAATATTACAATCAGTGCTCGAAAGGCTGACGATCGGAATATCAACTATTCGAGCTTCATTAACGGCAATCTCTTCTGATAACGAATCCACGACCAAAATCGCACCGGGAAGTTTATTGAGAGTGACGAGACTCGAGAAGTAACGTTCGAGATCCTGAATCTCCTTCTCCAGCTTCGCGCGCTCGCGCTTGGTATAGATTTTAAAACCACCAGTATCTCGCTCCGTCTTGAGAGTCATCAAGCGATCAATTCGCTTCCTAATTTCACTGAAGTTCGTCATCGTGCCACCAATCCAACGCGTCGTGACATAAGGGAGACCGAGAGTGAGGCCGGCGGCCTCAATCGCCTTGACCGCTTCTGGCTTCGTCCCGACGAGCAGAAGTTGTTTGCCACTTGACGCGACTTCTTGAAGGAAGGTTTTGGCCTTCTCGAGTGACACCAGAGTTTGCTCGAGATCAATGATCGTCGAACCACCCTTCATCCCATAAATAAAAGGCTTCACCGACGAGTGTCGGCGCGAACGAGAGTAACCATAATGCGCCCCCCGCTTAAATAATTCTTCCAAAATCATACCGACCAGTGTAGCAGATGAAATAAACCTTGGCAAATGATGCACTGGCCTAGTATATAGTTGACAGTCGGGAGGGGTGAGGAAAAACATGGGGACATTGAAAAAAGAGGCTGGTAGTGATTGGCTCAATGACATTAAAGAGCTAAGCATTACCCGTATGACCAATCAAGCTGAAAGAGAGTTGAACCCGAAGCATCACCAGCTTTCGGGAGAAGCCAAGAAACGATTGCGGTGGTTGTATCTGTTGTACTTTGACCAAGCCGGAAATGTGACTGTCGCCGCGAACAAAATCGGCATTACGAGACAGTGGTTATCCACGCTCAAATCAATCTTCGAAAGAAAAGGGAAGGACCCGCGAGCTCTTGAACCGAAATCGAAGGCCCCGCACGATACCAGTGGTCGGGAGCGAATACCGGAAGAGACGGAACAGAAAATACGGTTTAATGCCCATTTCGGGTGCTTAGAGCCTAAGGTAGCTTTTAATGATTTTGGCTCGACGATTTTTGTTTAAACCACGATGAACATTGACGTGAGCCTTGAGCGCATTGAAGGAGCCATCTAACGAATTGGTGGTGTTC
>CAZZED010000022.1:0-12858 GCA_964653115.1 uncultured Candidatus Saccharibacteria bacterium
AGCGGGGTGAGACCACTTACTCACTCAATCTCATTCCCTTCGGCGGCTTCGTCAAGATTTATGGTGAAGATCCTGATGAAGAGTCCCTCACCGGGGCTAATCGGAAGCGTGCCATGAGTGCCCAGCCCAAATGGGTTCAAGCGCTAGTTCACGTCGCCGGCGTCACCGCTAATCTCATCTTAGCTTGGCTTCTTCTCATCATTGCCTTTGCCACCACCGGTTTACCCACTCGCTTAGATTCTGTTCCGACTGGCTACGTCCTTGAGAATCCTCAAGTGACGATCGTCCGCGTCGAGCCCAAGTCGCCGGCCGCCCAGAGTGGCCTCTTGGCCGGTGATCAAATCGTTCATCTGCGAACGATCGAAGGGCGAATCACGAACCCGACAGTTGAAGAGATCCAAGCCTACGTCGCCACTAATAAAAATTCCGAGATCGTTGTTGGTTATATCCGCGATCATGGTCCGAGCATCAAGCCCACTGTGGCCGAACTCGCCGTGCGTCCAGCTCCGGCTGGCACCGAAGGGCAAGTGGCCATCGGCGTCGGCCTAGACACGATTGGTCAACTTCGGCTCTCCTTACCTCGCGCTGTCATCGCCGGCACCCAGAGTACTTGGCATCTCTTGAGTGGCACAGTAATTGGTTTAGGCACGCTTGTCAGTGGTCTCATTGGTGGCGAGACGGGGACACTCAATCAAGTGACGGGGCCAATTGGTCTCGTGAGCTTGGTTGGGGATGCTTCGGCGCTCGGCTTCGGTTATCTCCTCCTCTTCACCGCTCTTATCTCCATTAACCTGGCGGTTTTGAACCTACTCCCGATTCCCGCTCTCGACGGGGGACGGTTGCTCTTCCTTCTCATTGAAGCCATTAAGGGTAAACCAATTAAACCTAAAATCGCCAACGCCGTGAATCTCGGTGGCTTCATCGCCCTCATGGCTCTCATGCTTCTTGTCACTTATAGCGACATCATCAAATTCTTCACCTAAATTTTTGATATAGAAAAGGAGGCCACGCGCTTAGACACGTAACCCCCTTGCTCTTTCCTTTCTTCTCCAAGATCAAGCCCTCGAGAACAATCTCGGTGAAAGCCTCTCCGCCTTCATCAACTTCGTCGACGGGAGATGCCTCGTGATTCGTCGCGGCTTCGATTCGCCCGCAAACTTCCGTTCGAGAATCCGCTGGCGACCGTTGCCCAGACCTTGAACCTCTTCCCACCCCAGTGCGATCGCCTCGGTGTATGTCCGCGGATTGGCCCCCAGTTCCTCGTGCCGTTTTCGCGCCACTTCTTCCATCTCTTTCTGTTTCCGCGCGAGATCATCTTCGTACATCACTTGTTCGAGACGAATTTCCGCCGCCGCTTCCTCTTTTTCACGCAGAATCTGCTGAATCTCGCGCTCGCAGGCCTCGAACTCGGCTTCTGTACACCAACGCACCGCTCGCGGGTCATGATTCGGAGCCGGCACACAGACAGCATGGACCACCGTACCAATCTTAACCTCATTGAGCGTCGTCGCCCAGTCAGCCGCGAGGACGAGGGGAAAGCCATTCGTCATGCTGACCGGCGACACATGGCGGTTTGCATAAAGACAAATCGTCTGCCCAACCCCTTCTCGAGCAAAGAAAATCATTCCATTCTTGCTCTTCGCCATTCCGATCACTGGCGCCCTGCAAACAAATTGCTTGCCCAGACACTGATCATACAGATCATTCCGTTCGTACATCTTTATTCTCCTGTGAAAGGACTTGGTTGGCTGAAGTGAGACAACATATCCCCTTCAAAAACAACCATATAACTGACTGCTTCCAGCCTAGCATAATATGACTTTCTTGTCAAGCTTTTTGACTAGCCCCTTCTTTTGCCGTAAGATAGGCGGGTATGAAGCAATCTAATCTCTTCGTTAAAACGACCCGTGAAGCCCCTCGCGACGAGATGTCGCGCAACGCGATCTGGCTCGCCCGGGCGGGTTATATTCACAAGGAAATGGCTGGGGTCTACTCTTATCTGCCGTTGGGCCTTCGAGTACTGGGGAAAATTGAAAAAATAGTGCGCGAAGCGATGAACAAACTTGGCGGGCAAGAAGTCTTGCTCTCAGCCCTTCACCCAAAGGAGAATTGGGCGAAGACGGGACGCTGGGAAACGATGACCGATCTCTATAAAGTAAAAGATGCCAGTGGTAAAGAATTCGCGCTCGGTCCAACTCATGAAGAAATCATCACGCCGTTAATTGCTTCGCATATAAATTCTTATCAAGATTTACCTTTTTCGGTTTATCAATTTCAAACAAAATTCCGAATGGAACTCCGCGCTAAGTCGGGGATTCTTCGCGGGCGGGAATTTATAATGAAGGATCTCTACTCTTTCCATCGCAACGAGATTGATCTAGATAATTTCTACAAATTAGTCGGAGAGAGTTACCATGAGATTTTTCAGGCTGTGGGGATTGGAGACAAAACGATTTACACCCTCGCTTCGGGTAGCACTTTCTCCAAATTTTCGCACGAATTTCAAACTTTGACTCCGGCGGGTGAAGATCAAATTCACATTTGCACTAAATGTCGCCTTGGAATCAACGCTGAGATTATTGCCGAACATAAAGTTTGTCCTAATTGTGGTAGTGCCGAACGAACGGTCGAAACAGGGATTGAGGTGGGGAACACCTTCAAGCTTGGCACCGGCTTCAGCACCCCCTTCGAGCTTAATTATCGCGCGGAGACCGGTAAGATCCAACCGGTTATTATGGGTTGCTATGGTCTCGGTATCACTCGTCTCATGGGCGCGATTGTAGAAATCACCGCCGACGAACAAGGCCTCGTCTGGCCCCTAGCTGTCGCGCCCTTTCGCGCTCACTTGATTAGTCTCGGGGCAGAGAAAGATGAGAAAGTGCTAAAGCAAGCCAGCGAAGTTTACGAACTCTTAACCAAGACGGGGATTGAAGTATTATGGGATGACCGGCCCCTCCCCGCGGGAGTGAAGCTCGCTGATGCCGACCTCTTGGGCTTACCCTACCGCTTGATTGTAAGCTCACGCACCACCGAGAAGAACGAAGTCGAAGTTAAAAAGCGAACCGCCAAGAACGCTGAATTAGTTCCCGTCAAAAATCTATGCGCCTGGCTTGGCTAGAACAGCTTTACAATAAATTCTCCCACGATATTGGGATCGACTTGGGTACCGCTAATACCCTAGTCTATGTCAAAGGGCATGGGATTGTGATCGTCGAACCTTCAATTGTGGCGATCAATCAGAAGACGGGTCGGATCGTCGCCATTGGGACAGATGCCAAGCAGATGGTGGGGCGCACACCAGCGCACTTAGAAATTGTCCGGCCCTTGGTTGACGGTGTTATTTCTAACTTCGAGGTAACGGAAGAGATTCTTTCTTACTTCATTAAGAAGGTAAGCCGAATCGGCCCACGTAAATTCTTCCGCCCCCGCGTGGTCGTGGGGGTGCCTTCTGGTATTACCAATGTGGAGATTCGCGCCGTCCGCGACGCGACGCGCAATGCCGGCGCCCGAGTAGTTCACATCATCGAAGAACCAATGGCGGCGGCGATTGGTATCCGTTTACCCATCCATGATCCAGTTGGTTCAATGATTGTCGATATCGGCGGTGGCACAACTGATATCGCCGTGATCTCCTTAAGCGGCATTGTGAAATCGAAAAATCTTCGGATTGCCGGCGACCGTTTTAACCGTGATATTATTTCTTATGTTCGCGATGAATTTAAAATTCTTTTAGGCGAGAAGACGGCCGAGGAAGTGAAGGTGGCGATCGGCGCGGTTTGGAAGCAGGCGACACCACTCGAAGCCACAATCCGCGGCCGCGACTTAGTTACCGGCTTACCAAAGGAAGTTGTCATTACTGATTCTGACATTCAAGAAGCCATCACCGTTTCGGTTGCGACCTTAGTGGAATCAATTAAAGAAGTGCTGGAGACCACCCCTCCAGAAGTCATTTCCGACATTATGCATAAGGGTCTAATTTTGGTCGGTGGAGGGGCCCTCTTCCAGGGGATCAAGGCCTTGCTTGAATCCGAGCTCAAGATTCCGGTCACGATTGCCGACGATCCCTTAACGGCCGTGGTTCGAGGCACGGGAATAGTTTTAGAAGCGCTTGATCGACACCGTGACGTTCTTCTCCCTGATGATGACCGACTACCGCCCAATTAAATCTGTTTTTCGTCCCCGTCGCCTTCGGACGATTGTCGGTTTGATAATTGTCATTTTTTTTCTCCTTGGTTTGAGCCAAACTAATTTTCGTCATTCCCTAACTGGGCTCGGGGTTAAAATTTTAAAACCTTTTTGGGTTATCGGCTCTGGCTTAGACAACAGTTTAAGCGGCCTCGTTGGTAGCTTCAGCTCTAAAATTAAATTAACGGAAGAGAATACCCAACTGAAGACCATCATCAATCAACAAGCCACTTCTCTCCTCAAGCAATCAATCATCGAAGAAGAGAATGCCACCTTGAAGCAAATCTTCAATCGACAGAATGCTCCTACCCCGCTCACCGTTGGTCGACTCTTAAGCCAGGGTTTGCAATTCCCTTTTAACACCGCCCTCGTTGACACTGGTTGGGGAAATGTGACTGCGCCCCTCGCTCCCGGTCTACTGGTCGTGGCCGAAGGCACCGTGGTCTTAGGCGAATTAATTGAAGTCTATGAGCAAGGAGCAAAATGGCGCTTTTATTCTGCCCCCGATGATCGTTTAACCGCCTCCCTGGGAGAGAACAAAGTGTCGATTGAATTAGTTGGGCGAGGCGGGGGTAACTTCACCGCTTCTCTCCCGAGAGATTTGATCGTCGCGGTGGGGGATCGGGTCACATTGACTATCGCTCAACACGAATTTCTTCTCGCAACGGTTAGTGATATCAAGCGAACGGCTGGTGATTCCTTTCAAGAAATCTTCCTCCGCATTCCCATTAACTTGGCCCAATTAACTTGGGTTGAAATCTATGAACCGTAGACTGCTAATGGTGATAATTCTAATTTTATCAGTGGCCTATTTGCCCTGGTGGGCCGGGGGGCTGATTGCCCTCGTGGCCATTTGGCGTTTTGAGAGTAGCTATGAACTAATTTTCCCCTCACTTTTGGTCGATCTCGCTTATGGGGCACCCATTTTCAACTCATTTGAGTTCGCCTTTCCGGCCACTTTAATTCTTCTTCTTATTATCACTCTAAATAAGTTTTACGCGAGACAATTTTTCTTCCGTTCATTATGAAATTCAAAACGAAAAGTAACCAGCCAATCATTGATCCAGACGAGATCTTCCTCGACTCTAGTAATTTACCGCTTTTTGATACTCAACAATTCGAAGGTCAGCTTGAGAAGCCCATTGCCAAGCAAGCTCTTTATTTGCTCCTTGGTGTCTTCTGTCTTGGACTGCTTATTTTTATCGGAAAAATCTTCAACCTTCAGATAACCCAAGGGCAAGCCTTCGCCGAGCGGAGTGAAAATAATACTCTTCGCTACACCCTGATCCCAGCGCAAAGAGGAGTGATTTATGATCGTAATGGAGTCGAGCTAGCTTGGAATAATCCCGAGCGAGTCTACCGATCGAATGGTGGTCTCGCCAATGTTCTTGGTTATCTTGGTTATTCAAACGCTACTTCTTCTGCGTATGGTCCGAAGGAATTAGTCGGACGAGATGGTGTGGAAAAAATCTTTAATGATAAACTCCGTGGTCAAACTGGGGTAAGAAGTGAAGAAGTTAATGTCCGAGGAGAAATTCAATCCGAATATCTTCTTCGGCAACCAATTGCAGGTGAGAATATCACCCTCGCCATCGATGCTCGAGTCCAAGAGAAGCTCTACCAGACGATGGCTTCCCTAGCCAAAGAACGCGGATTCTCCGGCGGTGCCGGCGTTTTACTTGATGTCAAAACAGGTGAACTCCAGGCCCTTGTCAATTATCCCGAATACGACTCAAGTAACATTACTAAATCACTCACTGACCCAGCCAACCCCTTCCTCAACCGAGCGGTGGCTGGTCTCTACGCCCCGGGATCGATCATCAAACCAATCATCGCCCTTGGCGCCTTGACGGAAAAAATAATTGCCCCCACGACCAAAATTTTAAGTACCGGCGCTCTCACCTTACCCAATCCTTACAACCCCGATCAACCGACCATCTTTCGCGACTGGAAAGCTCACGGCCTAGTCGACATGCGTCGCGCTTTGGCCGTGTCATCAGATGTCTATTTCTATGAAATCGGTGGTGGCTTCGAAGATCAGCCTGGATTAGGTATCGCCAGAATTGATAAATACGCCAGATTCTTCGGTCTCGGTGAAGCCACTGGTCTTAATTGGGCTCACGAAGAGGTTGGCAATATCCCCACGCCGGAATGGAAAGCTAAGAACTTCAAGACTGATCCGGTTTGGCGAATCGGCAATACTTACCACACGGCGATCGGTCAATACGGCTTCCAGGTCACGCCCCTCCAGATGGCGCGAGTGGCTAGCGCTCTTGGGACGAGTGGAAATTTGATCACACCGACAATTCTAGCATCAAGTGGCACCTCGGCCGTGGGAAGAAGAGACTTGAGTTCAGTAATTCCGAAAGAAAACTTCCAAGTTGTTCGTGAAGGAATGCGGTTGGCCGTGACGGAGGGTAGTGCTCAGAGGCTTAATCTTCCGAATCTCACGGTCGCAGCCAAAACTGGGACGGCCGAGCTCGGGGTGGTTAAAGCCAATGTTAATTCTTGGGTGATTGGATTTTTCCCTTACGAGGCGCCACGTTACGCTTTCGCGGTGGTGATGGAACGAGTTTCGGCAGAAGAAACCGTCCGAGCGGCCCTCGTCATGAGGGAACTGATTGATTGGCTGGCCGAGAATGCTCCGGAATATCTTCAAGAAGCATGATGTCTAAGCCTTTTCTTAAAGTTATAGAGACGATACCAAAATGGTTGCGTAACAAGATCAAAAAAGTCTGAGTGTCTGACTTCTTCGCCGCCAAAATTCTTCTTAAACACCGTCAATCCAGCCCAGTTGTGGTTCACCCCCGCCGAGGAAATACCGCCAAAACTGTAAAAACTATGACCCAATCTTTTCGCTTCGCGAATTATCTCCCACTGGACAAGGTAAGTCGGTCGGAGCTCACGATGAGCATCACTTGAACCGCTAAAAATGCAACTAGCAACTCGGCCATAACGGATGACCAACTTTATCACCAGAATTCTTTCTCCCTGTCGAGCGATCCCTAGATAAGCATTGTCTCGGCGAAGATTCTTAAAAATATTCTGGTAATAAACTTTATGATGTAAGTTAAAATTGTTCCTGGCCGCTGTCCCCAACATCAATTCATAAAAGGTTTCAAAATATTTTTCGAAATTTTCAGTCACAATTTCGGTGGTTATTCCTTTTCGGCTAGCGAGGTGAATACTATATCTCGTCCCCTTATGCATTTCTTTCAATAATTCCTCCTCCGTTTTATTTAGATCTAAGAACCATTCTGACCGAGGTTGAAAGTGGGACGAAGAATAAGTGGTCAAAGCTGATTTCGTAAAAAATTTTTCCAAAAGCTTCTGGTTTTCATCCCGTCGAACAGCGGGGATAAAATCTAACCGGGTGAAGACGGCATTATTTTTTTTAGCGATAATTTGAAGCTCCGTTCGAAGTAATTCTAAGAATTCTTCGGAAAAGTTTTTTGTCACTGGCCCGTAGGGGATGTAGTAGTAACTCTTTTCTCTAAACAGGAGATACTTGATTAACTGAAAATAAGCTATCACTTCTTCACCATTTAAAACAACGAACCTTCTTACTTCTCGCCCTAGACTCTCCTGCCACTCACCATAAAATTTAGCTTGAGTAAACGGCGTATCGGAGCAAATAGTTAAGGGGTCAAAGAATTCGTTTGAGCTGAGTTCACGGCAGATTAAAGTGCTCATAAAAATTTAACCATCAAAATGAGGTCATCAAAACCGTCTTGCAGTTGAGCCGCCTCACGCTTTCTTCCTTCTTCTTCATAACCTAATCGCTTGAAGAGCTTGTGCGCTTTTGTGTTTTTTGCAAAAACTTCCAACTCCAGACGACGAATTCCTTGACTCACGGCCAGATCTTCCGCCGCCTGCATCAGCTTAGTGCCAATTCCTTGACTATGATAATTGGAGCGAACGGCTAAGACCAGATAAGCATTAGCCTTCATCTTTTTAAATCGAGCGAAGAAGATCGAAGCGTAACCAATAAATTGATCACCCTCCTTGGCAATCAGGATCCTTAACCACTTACGATTAACGGCCATTCGACCGATCGCAAACCAAGAGGATTCACTCTTGCGCTCAATCCCATTCAGCGCGAGATGTTCAGCTTCGGATTCAATCTTCTGGCGCAGGCGCAAGAACTTTCTAACCTGATACCACTTGAGAGAATGGACTGAAATTGATAAATTATTCATTTTACAATTCGTCTGCCACAGGAAGAATCGGTTGAGCTCGACGCCAGAATTTATGCTGGAATGATTGGCTAATCTTACTCAATTCTTCACTGCCTAACCAGCGAAGAACCAAGATACCAGCCCCAATTCCACCCAGTCCAGCCAAGAGCCCTTGAGCGAAGATGCCCACGAAGGTCGCTTGATCAAGCTCTGACGCTAGCAATTGTAAAATTAAATAAGCTGTTCCACCGATCACTAAGGATGAAATTATTGATTGGCCGAGGCTCCGATAAAGACGCTTCGGGAAAGGACCGAAATCACGACGGAATGAATGCCAAAAAATAAAAAGATTGATCAATGACCCAATGGTGAAAGCTAGGGGCAAAACTAAAACTTCAACGCCGTTCATATTAGACACGCGAAGAAAGTGCGCCAACCCAAATTTAAAGTCTGGCCACCAAACAAACAATCGTGATAAGCCCAAGGCGAGGAAGATGACGAGAAGTGACGAGCCGACATTGATAAACAAAGGTTTCCGATATCGGCCACAAGCATAATAACCGCGGACAAATAATAAAATGAGGCTTTGAGAAATAGCGGAGAGAAGGAAAATGGCTAAGGTGGCCGCCGTCAAACGGGTATCGCTCCAGTCAAATTTTCCACTACCCAAGATCACGCGGACGATCTGGGCCCGCAAAACAATGAATAGAACCATCGCCGGCGCCGTCCAGAAGATGATGTGTCGAATCGTTACCACCATCTGATTAAAAAACTCGTCTCGATCACCATTAGTAAATAATTTTACTAGGGTGGGGAAGGCGGCCACTGAATAACTCACTCCAATAATAGATAGAATCACTGACTGGAGATTGTAGGCAAAGACAAAGACCGCGATTGATCCCACTGTGAGATACGAGGCTAGCGCGATCAGAGCCATAGTAGCCAACTGATTGGCCGAGAGGGTGAGCGTCCGAGGCCAAGATAAAATAAAAATCTTCGACCATTCGCTCTTTTCCTTAACCGAACCACGAAAAATGGCGGTCCAACGCAACCTAATCGGCCCCCGATAAAGCGCTGGTAATTGGATGGCAAAATGACCAAGGGCGCCCAAGGTAATTCCCCAAGCTAAACCAGTTAACCCCCAACGAGGATAGAAGAAGATGATCCCCAAGATAATGCCGAGATTGTAGAGAACCGGGCTCAAGGCATAAAGGAAGAATTTTCGTGACGATTGGGTGATATTGGCGAAGAGGTTAGAGAGACCTAAGAGGAGGGGAGAGAGGAGAAGAATTCGGGCCAGTTCTAGTAATTGCAACTTCGACTCTTCGGGGAAACCTGGGACGATGAAGTTGAGTAAATATGGCATCAATAAATAGATGGCGATTTCAACGATAAACATGATCATCAAGAAACGACTGAAGAGATCAGCGAAGAGACGTTCGGCTTTCGCTGTCTCGCCAGCCTCAAGATGCTTCATCAAGAAGGGGAGAACCACGGTCACCGAGACGAAAGAACCGAGCGAAACATAGACCAGATCCGGTATCCTGAAAGCAGCGTAATAAACGTCTAGGGTTGGCCCCGCCCCGAAGGAATGGGCCAAGAGACGATCACGTAAAAGAGCCAAGAATTGAGAGACAATCGCTGAGGCCCCGAGTAAGAAAGCCGCCTCATGTAACCCCGTCAATTCTCGTTGGAAAAAATTAAGGAAACGACGAACCATGGATAAACAGTATAGCGCATTGACTCCTTTCTTCAAGCAAGCTATGATGACCGGAACATGGAAAAAGAAAAGCATTACTTGAGCTCCGAAAAGCATACTGAATTGACGCAAGAGTTGGACGCGTTAAAGAAAGTCAAACGTCGTGAGATCGCCGAGCGACTCGAATTTGCTAAGTCTCTTGGTGATCTCTCGGAGAATGCCGAGTACCAGTCAGCCAGAGAAGAGCAGGCGGATACAGAAGATCGAATTAGCGAACTGGAAAATATTCTCAAGGTCTCAGAAATCATCACCGCCAAACATACCTCGCAAGTAGAAATTGGTTCGAATTTAGTGATCAAGAAAAAATCAAACAAGGAAGAAGCGCGATACCAAATTGTTGGGCCGGAAGAAGTAAATGTGGCCGCGGGTAAAATCTCCTACCTCTCACCCCTTGGCAGTGGTTTGATGAAGAGGAAGAAGGGAGATGAAGTCACGATTGAAACGCCAAAGGGTAAGGTGATTTACGAGTTGATTAGTATTACTTAAATCAATCAAATGGCCTCACTTGACGATCTGCGGACGGAACGTCTAGGGAAGTTAGCGAAGCTCCGAGCCTCGGGGCAAGAACCATATCCGATCGAGACAAGTCGAGAGTCGGATCTGGCCCAGATCGCAAAGCGTTTCGCCACCCTGAGCAAAAGGAAGAAGCCGATCATTCTCGCTGGTCGAGTTTTGGGTCTGCGCCATCAAGGCGCGCTCTGCTTCATTGATCTTCATGATGGCACGGGGCAAATCCAAACTCTGATCAAACAAGATGCCGTCGGTGAAGAAAACTTTAATCTCTTCGTTGAGACTATCGACCTCGGCGACTTCATCACCGTGACCGGCTCGCTCGGCTTGACGAAGCGGAATGAACGCACCCTCTTCGCCGAAAGCTGGCAACCCTTAGTCAAGAGTCTCCGCCCCCTGCCGGATAAGTGGCATGGCCTCACGGATATGGAAGAACGTTTCCGTCGGCGTTATCTGGACAGTCTCATGGACGGAGAGATCAAGAAGCGCTTCATCACTCGTGCTTCAATCATCTCCACCCTCCGCGACTTCTTAGGCCAAGCTGATTATCTCGAGGTCGAGACCCCGCTCCTCCAACCGCTCTACGGTGGAGCGAGCGCCGTGCCCTTCAAGACTCATCATGAGGCGCTGGCATCAGACTTTTATCTCCGGATCTCGCCAGAACTTTACTTAAAGCGCTTGCTGGTTGGAGGCTTCCCTAAGGTTTATGAACTCTCGCGTTGCTTCCGCAACGAGGGGATTGATACCACCCACAATCCCGAGTTCACCATGCTCGAATATTATGAAGCCTATAGCGACGCCACCAAGCAACGCGCCTTCACTGAAAAACTAATTAAGAATCTGGTTAAAAAAATTACCAAGAGTTCCAGATTAAATTATGCTGGGCAAATTATTGATTTCAGCCAATCCTTTAAGGTCATCTCCTTTTTTGACCTTTTGAAGCGCCAAGCTCTCATCACTGATCCCGAGCAGGCGACACTTGAAGAGTTGACGCTCAAAGCCAACCAATTCGGCATCACCTTACCTTCTGGCGTCAGCCGTGAGACGATAATGGATTACATTTACAAGAAGGTTTGCCGGCCGAAAATTATTCAGCCCACCTTCATTATTGATTATCCGAAAAATGCCTTACCGCTCGCCAAGAGTAAAAAAGATAATCCGCTGCTGGTCGACGCCTTCCAGCTCGTGATCGGCGGTCTGGAAATGGCCAAAGCCTTCTCCGAGTTGAATGACCCAGTGGAGCAAGAGGAACGTTTTGCCAAGCAAGAGTCAGCCCGCGCCGCCGGAGACAAAGAAGCCCAGACTAAAGATACTGATTTTATCGAAGCCATGGAATACGGCCTGCCACCAGCCGGCGGGGTCGGCCTCGGTGTGGATCGCCTGGTAATGCTCCTCACCGACACGACTAACATCCGCGAAGTCATCTACTTCCCAACCCTGAAACCGAAAAGTTAGTGGGTAATTAATTTAATTCTCAAAAAATCCTCCACGTAAAATCTTTACGATCGTAAAGATTTTACGTGTACCATAAATCTGACGGTCGTATTTTTTATGGGATTAAAGGGGGTGTGGATAAGTATGTTGGCGGGTGGGGGAGAGTGGTTTATACTTATGTGGTAGTGGGTTGAAGTGGGGCGAAGGGAAAAAGAGGAATTTTATGCTCATCGGCGAATACCGGCACACCATTGATCCGAAGAAGCGAATTGCGGTGCCGGCAACCTTCCGGCGTTTAGTCGGGCGTAAGGTGGTCATCACTCGCGGTCTCGACACTTGTCTCTTCGTCTACCCCCTCAAGCAATGGGAGAAGATGGTGGAGAAGTTGTCGAAGCTCTCGATGGGGCAGGCCGACACCCGTGGCTTCAATCGCTTCATGCTGGCGGGCGCGGTCGAGAGTGCTGTGGACTCGATGGGTCGAATCTTGATTCCCGACTTCCTCAAGGAATTCGCCGGCTTGCAAGTGAAGGTGGTTCTCGCCGGCGTCAGCGATCGAATCGAGATCTGGGATGAAGCGCGTTGGCGCGAGCACGTAGCGAAGATTGAGAAGCAGGCCGACGTCTTGGCCGAGAAGTTGGGTGAGATTGGCGTCTTCTAATCTCGCTCCCCACCAATGACCCACGAACCAGTTCTTTTACACGAAGTGTTGGCGAACCTTGATCTCCATCCGGGGCTAACGGTCTTAGACGGCACCTTGGGCGATGGCGGACACAGCCGAGCCCTGGGTGAGGC
>CAZZED010000023.1:0-6520 GCA_964653115.1 uncultured Candidatus Saccharibacteria bacterium
GACCACTATCTCCCGCACCGCGCTCCATGCTTATTCTCTGACTCTACCTCTACCCAATAGCGAGAAGCAGAAGTTCGAGTCGCCCTTACCCTTAGACTTCAGCCGGACGCTTGATCACTTGCGCGAGGTGTGATAGGGTTGAGCCCATGTCAGTTAATTCGACCAACTTTTCTCCCGTTGATATCACCGCTCGCCGAGCGCTAGATTTCCGCGCTGGTCACACGGTGCGCGTCTGGCAGAAGATCACCGAGGGGGAGAAGACGCGACTCCAATCCTTCGAGGGGCTAGTCATCGCTCGTCGTCATGGTGGTGAAGCCGGCGCGACCTTCACCGTCCGCCGGATTGCCAGTGGCGTTGGCACGGAGAAGACCTTCCCGCTCTACTCACCCAATATCGATCGGATCGAACTTGTCCGTAGTGCCAAGGTGCGCCGGGCCAAGCTCTTCTATATTCGAGATAAGTCGGCGCGGGAGATTCGACGCAAAACCAAGCAGTCGAAAAACATTGATCTCACGGCGGTGATTCCAGTTGAGATTATTAGCGAGACCGTGGCCGCATAAAAAAACAACGCCCGAATGGGGGCGTTGTTTTGGTTTTGTCATTACTAACGAAGAACTAAGTTGGCGTTGTTTCGTGGAGACGAGCGCGCGGGTCGGCGTCTTCGAGGCGCTGCACTTGCTCTCTGGTTTGGGATAACTCCCGCTTGGCTCGCGACAGCTTCTCTTCGTAAGTTGACACAAGAATTTTTAAAGCACCAATCCGTTGATTCCCTTCAGCCACGGAAGTTGGTTCGCCTTCAAACATTGGGGTTGCTTCAGTCACGGCATTCATGCACGCCTCCTTATTTCAAGGGCCAAATCTTTTTCCGAAACTATTTCCAATTTTCAATATACACTTTGTATCAATTAAAACAAGCGAAGGTTGAAAATCATAAAGATATTAGGTATAGTGGGGGAGAAGTTGTAAAATTGCTCGGGTGGTGGAATTGGTATACACGTACGCTTGAGGTGCGTATGCCGCAAGGCGTGGAGGTTCAAATCCTCTCCCGAGCACTAGGAGAAGGAACAAGATTATTACTAATTTATTTAACTAAAATAATGGAACAGCAAAACAACAACTCGATACCAACGACATCACAAAGTAATCGCCCTACGATAATTATGATCGTTTGCGTTCTCGGTTTTTTTGCGGCCCTCGTTGTTTTTGTGGGGCTTTTGATGCCGAGTGTCCGTGGTGTGCTAACTCAGCAGTATGGAGCTACTTTTTTACCGATAACTCTCGTTTCTACCCTACTCGGTTTTATGGGATTGATTGGTTATTGGAAAATGCGCAAGTGGGGAGTTTATTTTTATACATTAGCGGCTATAATTAATATCGTTCACGGGCTGATTCTTGGTATACCCGGAAGGCCAGCTTATATTGGTCCGATTGTGATAGCAGCGATAGGCCTTATTTATCTGAAAAGAATGAGATAGCTCTAGCCCCTCTTAATTTTTGATGGAAAATGATAATCAACAAAAGGTAATTAGGATTTCACGGAAGAAGTTAGTGGTGGCGCTCATAATTTTAGCTATTCTGGCTTGGGGGTTATGGAATATAATCAATAATTCTTTTTCCACCGCGAGAATGAAGGCGCCGTCGGGAGGAGTGAGTGAAAGTGGAATGATTTCACCTGACAGAGGATCTTATTACCCCGATTATTACAACGGGCAAAATGATATCACTGATACGAGAGAATTCCTCAAGACTTCATATTACTCAACCGTGAAGACGAGAGATGTCTCGGAGATTGTGAAGGAGGTCAAGAATGCGGTCAGGGACGTTGAGGGTCGAATTGATAGTCTAAGTAGTTCGGAGAAGTATGGGCACATCTCCTTCGTTGTGCCGAAGAGTCGATTCGAAGAATTCAGAAGCGAGATTGAGGGTCTGGTTCACGCCAAGCTGTATACCGAAACTATTTCTTCCCAGAATTTGCTCAATCAAAAGCAATCATTGGAGGAACGAACGGAAATAATCACCGCGTCTCTGGCGGAATTAGAAAAGCAGAAGAAAGCGCTCACCGACAATCACTTGGTCTCTGTCGCTAGCATCAACCGAGATTTAGCTAACACCCGGAATCAATTAGCCGAAATTAGGAGACAAATCTTTTCGTCTGATGATCAGTCTGGGGTGACTTCCTTGAGAGATCAGGAGACGGTCTTGATCCAAGCTGAAGTAAATCTTAAACAAAATCTAACCAGAGAGAATCAGTCATTCGCTAGTCAAAATCAATCGTACGTTGATCGAATCAACCAAGCGAATAAGAATTTAGCGAATGTGAATAAAGAAGACGTAAGCTTCACCAATAACATTGAGACGGTGAATGGCACCGTTGATGTCTATTGGATTAGCCTATGGAATTTGATTAGAGAATTTTCACCGATCAATCCGTGGATCTTGGTGATCTTGATTGTCATCTTCGGCCGTCGCTGGCTCGTACGCCGAGGCTATATGTCGCGAATTGAGTTGGTCTAATAATTAGACAGAGAACTAAATATCCGCTATAGTTCGAGCAGAAAGGAGGGTTTATGGATAAACCCCAGAGCTTGTTCAAATTTAGGGTTTTTTGGGTTGATTCGAAAGGGAAGAGACACCACAGATTCAAATGGGCTCAATCAGGAGTCCAAGCCAGAAGCCTCGTCCGTCGTCAGGTTTGGGGGGATATCTCGATCGACAACGTCGGCTTTACCCTAGAGGTTGAGCTGGTAAAAGGGGTGGATCCGAAACAGAGAGGCAAACCCTCGGTCGTTCCGACCGAAGAATTCCCGAAAGTCTCCTCAAAACCTCGTCAACTCACTCTAGGCGACATCCGCCAACCCGCTTACCCGTTGTGAATCGGGCGTCACTCTGCCACCGCAGATGGTGACGCCCTTTTTCTTTGCTATACTATAGGTCATGAAAGATGTTAAACCTGAAGGAATGAAAGATGAACAAAGCCGGCTAAACGCCATTCTCTCTTCGATGGCCGAGGGGCTAGTGGCGATTGATAATGATCGGAAGGTGATTCTGATGAATCAAGCCGCCGGCGTCCTTCTCCGAACGGCCCCCCAAGAGGCCGTGGGGCGCGATGTGCAGGAGATTCTTATCTTCTCGCGTGAAGACAAAGAGCTTCCTTATGAAGAAGTGCCAATCGAGCGCGCGATGAAGGAGCGCAACATCATCTCGGTTAGTCTGCTCGATAATCTCTCGGTCAAGGCGAAGAACGGCAATCTCTTCCCGGTCGCTCTCATGGTTGCCCCGCTCTTGACCCAAGGGGAAGCCTCGGGGGCCATCATCCTCTTCCGTGATATCACTAAGGAGCGAGAGATCGATCAAGCCAAAACGGAGCTGGTCTCTCTGGCGTCTCATCAATTGCGCACCCCTCTCTCCGCTATCAATTGGTATGCCGAGATGCTGATTGGGCAAGAGGTGGGGGAGTTGACGGAGAAGCAACGCGAATATTTGGTCGCCCTGTCCGAGGCCAATCACCGAATGATTGATCTGGTGAATTCTCTCCTCAACGTCTCACGGATTGATCTTGGTACCTTCGCCATTGATCCGACGCCGATCGACTTCGCTTCGATCGGCAAGAGTGTGCTCTCCGAGCTTGAACCCCAAGTGGCTAAGAAAAAACTTAAGGTGGTAGTGGCCCACGATCCAAACTTACCGGCGATTAGCGCTGATCCGAAATTGGTGCGAATTATTTTTCAGAATCTCCTCTCTAACGCGGTCAAGTACACACCTGATGGTGGCGAGGTTAAACTTTCATTGACACTTACTCCACCAGACCTGCTCATTACGGTGGCCGACACTGGTTATGGTATCCCCGCCGATCAGCAGGGAAAAATCTTCACCAAACTTTTCCGGGCCGACAATATTCGCGACAAAGAAGCAGAAGGGACCGGTCTCGGGCTCTATATCGTGAAGTCGATTGTGGAAGTGTCGGGAGGAAAAATCGAATTCGACTCGCTCGAAGGCAAGGGCACCACCTTCCGCGTCCGCATGCCGTTGTCGGGGATGTTGAAAAAAGCCGGCGCCAAAGGTCTGACCTAAAATCAAATTAGCTAAATTTATGGATAAAAAAATTTTACTAGCTGAAGATGACAAATTCCTCTCAACGGCAATGGGCGACAAACTCACGCGCGAGGGCTTCATGGTGCTTCATGCTTCCAATGGCGTTGAAGCGGTAGTAATAGCCAAAGCGGAACACCCCGATCTCATTCTGCTCGACATCATCATGCCCCAGAAGACTGGCTTCGAAGTGTTGACCGAACTTCGACTTGATCCGGCGACACACGACATTCCCGTCATCGTCCTTTCGAATCTCGGCCAGGAAGTGGATATCAAGAAGGCGCGCGATCTCGGCGCGATTGATTATCTGGTGAAGTCTGATGTGGAGATGAAGACGGTGGTGGAGAAAATTAAGGAAGAGCTCGCGCGTCAAACGAAATAATTTTTTATGGAGATCTCAACGGAAAAGTTTAAAGACCTGCTCGTCACTCCCGGCCACATCTCGGCGGCTGACTTCGAGACCGCGGTCGTCGCGAGTGAAGCCGAGCACAAGACGCTCTGGAATATTCTCGTTGATCACGATCTGATTCATGATGGCGATCTCGCCAAACTGGTGGCCGAGAGTTATGGCCTCCGCGCCCTGGATCTTCGGCGTGAAGAGGTTAAGCCTCAAATCTTGAATCTTGTGCCGGAGCTCGTGGCCCGAAAGCAAGGGGTCGTCGCGATCTCCCGTAGTGTCGAGGGAATTAAGGTGGGGATGACGAACCCCTTCGATCTCACCACCACGCACTTCCTAGAGAAGCGCTTGGGGGAGCCGATCGTCCCCTTCCTCATCACCGAGCGCGACCTCGAGGAGGCCCTCACTCAATACCGTGGTAGCTTGAAGCAGGAATTCGAGACCACTCTCGCTCGTCTGCGAGACAGGGCTCAGACGAAAGATGATCGCAACGACGACACGATTAAATTGGTAGATCTTTTGCTCCAATACGGCCAACAGAATAAGGCGTCAGATATTCATATTGAGCCCTATCGTCAGAAGGTCTTAGTTCGCTTCCGGATCGACGGGGTGATGCACGACGTGCTGGAGTTGCCGAAGGATTTGTCTGATGTCATTCTCACCCGACTCAAAATCTTAGCCAAGATGCGAACAGATGAACATCGCGCGGCCCAAGATGGCAAGTTGCAATTCACGGCGCAGAATGAGCCGGTCGACGTCCGCGTTTCGATCTTGCCGGTCACAGAAGGAGAGAATGTGGTCCTCCGGCTCTTATCGGAGCAGAGTCGAAGGTTCAGTTTGGCTGATCTCGGGCTCTCACCGACGGACCTCGCGAGCGTCAAGCGAGCGATCGACAACCCCCATGGCCTGATTCTTGTCACCGGTCCGACGGGGTCGGGCAAGACGACGACGGTCTATGCCGTGGTCAAGATTCTTAATACGCGCGACGTCCACATTGCGACCATCGAAGATCCAGTCGAATACGATATTGAAGGCGTGAGTCAGATTCAAGTTAACCCCAAGGCTAATCTCACTTTTGCTAATGGTTTGCGTTCGATCGTCCGCCAAGATCCAGACATTATTGTCGTCGGCGAAATTCGAGATGAAGAGACGGCCGGCATTGCGGTGAACTCCGCCATGACCGGTCACCTCGTCCTCTCCACCCTCCACGCCAATGATGCCGCGACCACTTTGCCCCGCCTCCTCGAGATGGGGATTGAGCCCTTCCTGGTCGCTTCGACCGTCAACGTCGTCATTGCTCAACGCTTGGTGCGTCAGGTTTGCGATCGGTGTCGGATCTCCACTCCGCCCTCCGAGGAAATGAAGAAGGTGATTGCCCGCGAACCCGAGCTCAAGGCCCTCTTCAAACAGCGCGGTTATGCCACCCTCACGAAACTCACTCTCTATCGCGGGCAAGGGTGCGAAGTCTGTAGTCACACGGGCTATCAAGGGCGAATCGGAATTTTCGAAGTGTTGGAAATGACCGATGAGGTGAAGTCGCTCGTCATTGCGCGCGCCTCCGCCGGCGAGATTGTGAAGACCGCTCGCTTGTCCCGAGCGAAGTCGAGTGGGATGACCACCATGCTCGAAGACGGTCTCGATAAAGTCTTAAGCGGTCTGACGACGCTGGATGAAGTGCTCCGCGTTACCAAAATTTAATTAATCATGCCTAAATCTAAAAAATTCTTGATCGCGGGGTGGAGTTTATATTTGGTGGATATATTAATCATATTTCTTTTTTCTTTAGAAGACAGATTTTGGGTATGGTTACCGTTAGGTATCATGGCTATTTTGGGGTTGGTGGTGTTTTTCCTTGGAACAATCTCATTGCTCATTGGTTTTAAAAGGAATATTAGTAGAATCTTGCTGATTGTCGGGTTATTTTTGTTAGGTGCATTGATACTAAACAGTATCTCTACTGGGCATCCTCCTAATTGGGGTTCTCGTGTCAGGGCCAATATGTCATCCATGCGAGCCGAGGCTGAACTTTCCGCA
>CAZZED010000024.1:0-2291 GCA_964653115.1 uncultured Candidatus Saccharibacteria bacterium
GTTTGTCTGGTTCGAGAATGACAACTTGCTCCCCTTCACCATCTGACCTCGGACAAACCCCAACCAACATCATCCCCTGACTCTCAAGACCCCTGATCGTTCGCGGTTCGAGGTTAGTGATAATCGGCACCGTCTTCCCCACCAACACACTTGGATCGGGATAAGAAGTGACAATGCCCGACAAGATCTGCCGTGGGGTCGCTTCGCCTAGGTCGACAGTTAATTTTAGTAATTTGTCAGTTTCGGGCACTTTCTCGGCCGTGATAATCCGCCCTAGCTTAATCTCCAACTTCTTAACGTCTTCAATTGTGATCATGTTACTTCGCCGACAAATCTGCTTGAATTTCAAAATGTACCACTCGATTCATATATTTGTTTTAATTATTTTTATAATCAAACTTAACCTAAATACTTGAACCTCGGCACCATCTTACCATCAACCTCCACCGTCTCCAAAAACATTTTCGCCGGTCGAACCCAGAGCGCCCCCTCGCCGAACTCGCTCTTATAGAGTGCTTTATAGATCACCAACTCCTCAAGCGTCTCACTATGCCGCCCAACTCCAATCACCTCATACTGCGTCCCTTTCTTAGAATGCTCATATTTGCCGAGTTTGATTTCGTTCATAGTAAAAATTCAAATTATTGTAAAACGGAGGGTAAGAGATTCGAACTCTTGGTGGGTTTCCCCACACCCGCTTTCCAAGCGAGCGCACTAGACCACTATGCGAACCCTCCTAATCTATATTGAACGATAACCGAAAAGGCTAAGAATAGCAAAGGCGACCGAGGCGTAGAGAACCCAAGTCGCCACGGTGACGACCGAGGCGAAGCCGAAGGTGATGCCGAGGCAGAGGAGACCTAAGCCCACTGATTGAGAGATCATCTTGGTCTTGCCCAAGTAGTTAGCTTCGATGTGAGCCTTGCGATAATACTTCTTCCAATAACCTAAGAGGACAAGAAAGAGTTCAACCCCCACCATGGCAATGGCGAGGCGGAAGTCGAGGAAGCGGGTCACTAAGATCCCTGCCGTTGAGCCGACAAGGAGCTTGTCGGCAAGCGGATCGAAGAGCTTACCCCAGTCGGTGATCTGGTCGCTCGTGCGCGCGAGCGCGCCGTCCATGGCGTCGGTGAAGGCGGCGAAGATGAAGAGCACTCCGCCCACGCGATAGTGGCCGTAGATGAAGAGGAAGAAGACGACCGGCACAAGAAGGAAGCGGAGAACGGTGATGATGTTTGGCGTCACGGCGCGCGGCAAGAGTCGGAGCACGGTGTGCGCGAGAAGCTGGTCAGTGTAATGGAAGAGGGGCTTCATGATTTAAGCAAGGCGGCGATGCGAGCGGCGATTGGCGGATGGGTCTGGAAGAGATTAGTGAAGCTCCGTTTATCGGCGAACGGATTGGCGATATAGAGATGAGCGGTGGCGGTCGACGCGCGCCGGAGGGGAGCGCTCGATTGAGAGATCTTCTGCAAGGCCGAGGCGAGACCCTCGGGGTAGCGCGTGAGGAGGGCACCCGAGGCATCGGCGAGGAATTCACGCCGGCGGGAGATAGCGAGCTGGAGGAGCGTGGCGCCGATCGGGGCGAGGATTGCCACGACGAGCGCGAGGACAAGAAGAATCCCGCCGGCTTTGTTGTCTCGATCATTGCTTCGAAAATTATACAACCGCGAGCGGAGAAAAATGTCGGAGAGAATGGCGACAAAGCCGACGAGCACCACGGCGACAGTCGAGACGAGCATATCGCGATTGCCGATGTGCGAGAGCTCGTGGGCGATCACGCCTTCAAGCTCGGTTTTGTTGAGAATTTGCAGAAGTCCGGTCGTCGTCGCCACGACCGCGTGCTTCTCGTCTCGGCCGGTGGCGAAAGCGTTCGGCGCCGGATCGTCAATGACATAAATTTTAGGCATCGGTAATCCCGCGGTGATCGAGAGATTCTCCACAATCGTGTAGAGATCAAAAAAATCTTGGCGCGAGGCGGGGCGAGCGCCAGCGAGCTTGACCACAATTTTATCCGAATACCAATAACTGAAAAAATTCATCAACACGGCAAAAATCACCGCAATATACAAAATGGACGGATTCCCCCACGCTTGGCTAAAAATCCAACCGAGTCCGATGACCACCACCAAAAACACGGTCATCAAAGCCCAAGTCTTCCGGACATTACTCGCTTGGTGAGTATATAAAGTCATAGCTTATAGCTGTTAGCTTCTAGCTTTCAGTTTAACCTAAAAGCTATTGTTCTAGAAGCTAGAAACTAACCTTAACCGGCTCGCGCTCCGCGCTCGCGT
>CAZZED010000025.1:0-6918 GCA_964653115.1 uncultured Candidatus Saccharibacteria bacterium
CAAGAGAAGAGCGACGACGGATTCTCTACGCCCTTGTTCGTCACTACAATCATCTGAGGCCACATCAGTCCCTAGGGGGGATTGCTCCCTTCCAGTACCTTCAAAACTACATCGAGCGCACCAAAGAAGAAATCAAGGAATTAAAGAAAGTGTTACCAACGCTTGATTAATGTACACGACGCTTGACATTTGATCCACAATTTGCTAGGGTAATCTTGGAGTTTTTTGGTAGCGGACGGGTCTTTTAACAAGGAGAAAATCAAATGACCGAAATGGCGTTTGGTCTTGAAACACAAGCGATTCTTGAAGCGGTAGGCAAGTTATTGGGAAAATTGACTGGTGAGAATGGTAAGAATTGGCTTAATGGCCTCGAAGCTTTCTTGTTCCTCCGGGATCCTCTTGATTTCACCAAAAGCGCTTTCTCTTCAGTCACCTTAGCTCAAGCTATAGACTCAAATGAATTAAGCGTAAGAGCTCGAAGAGCTTTGACTCGTCTTGGTTGTCTGGAGTCTGAGCTCCTATGTGCCCTCGCTTCTCGTTTGTCACTCGAAGACTTGTTAATTATTAAGAATTGCGGTGTGACGACGGTTCGGGAAATCGAACATATCTTTGCTTCTTATGGTTTCGGATTCAAGAGAGGGGTAAAAGGAGCATTGCCATATTGTTATCGTTCTGTCGTTTATGGCTCTCACATAACGGTAATGGATTAAAAATAGGAGATCAGACACAAGCGCGTGCCCCCAGTGACGCGCTTTTTTCTTTTGCAAATTTGGGTGAGGGATGATAAACTAATAAACAATGAAAACGAGTCGGAAAATCTATCAATATACAGCCGTCTTTGATCGCAATGAAGATCATGGTTACACTGTGACTGTGCCCTCTCTCCCCGGATTAGTGACTGAAGGCAAGGATTTAAGAGAGGCTCGCAACATGGCCGAGGACGCTATTCGTTGCTACGTAGAAGGTTTACGGAAAGATCACCAAGTAATACCGCAAGAAAATGAAGTTGGTGGCTTCCGTTTAAGCGTTAGTGTCTAAATGCCTAAACTCCCGAGATTAAGTTCCAGAGTTGAATATCGATGATTTGATTAAATAACCTACGCCAAAATGGCGACGCTTGACGTCTAGCTCTTAATTTGGTAGGTTAATTTTGGAGTTTTTGATATCAAGTAGACCTTTGCAAGAAGGAGGAATTAGGATGTCACACAATTCGGTTCAGGTTGAAACTATTAAGACATTTGAATTACTGGAAAAACTCCTTCGTTGGTTAAGGAGTGGACATACCCACCAACGGTTGATTCAACTGAAAAAATTTCTAGATTCAGATGGAGTACTTAACATTGAGCAACCAAACGATACAGTGACTCTTGTTGAAGCTCTGAAATTACAACCCTTGAGTGTAAGAGCCAATAGGATCTTCTTTCAGAGGCTTCGTCTTTCTGAAGAGTCTAGTCTTCAGGATCTTGTTTCGTCTGAAGGTATTTCAATCTCTAAACTTTCGGGGTTGAGGGGTTGTGGCGTTGGAACCCTTATGGAGATTGATTTGTTCTTTTCTTCCTTTGGAATAAAACTCCAAGTTGGTGAGGAACAAATGGCCTATCTCTATCCTCGAATGTAATCTTTAGGGAATCAAGGCGCGTCTTGAGTGGCGCGCTTTTCTATTTCTTCTCCTTAATCTCCGTCTGAAGTTTGGTAATTAAATTAGAGGTGGTGAGATTCTCGAACTTTTCGGTCCGGCCTTCGGCCGTGAGAGTTTGACTCGCCACTTCTTTATCACCAATGATAATGAGATAAGGAATCTTTTGCGTTTTGCCACCACGCACCTTCTTGCCTAGAGTATCGTTATCCAAATTTATTTCGGCCCTGATTCCAGTTCGTTTTAATTCGTCAAATATTCGTTTCGCGTAGTCTTGATGGGCGTCACTGATGGGTAAGACTAGCACTTGCACCGGTGCGAGCCAGAGCGGGAAGGCGCCGGCCGTCATTTCAATTAGAGTGACCATAAAGCGTTCAATTGAACCCATAATGGCGCAGTGGATCATGGCGATCCCTTCCTTCTCGCCTTTTTCATTAACGCAAGTCAGGTCGAAGTTTAGCGGCAAGTTAAAGTCGAGTTGGATCGTCGCTACTTGGAGGGTCCGGCCGAGCGAATCCTTGGTCATGAAGTCGATCTTCGGTCCGTAAAGAGCGGCCTCACCCAGACCGTCGATGTAATCAGTGATACCTCGTTCTTTAACAATTGAAGTTAGGATTGATTCGGCCTCGGCCCAAATTTCTGGTGTGCCTAAATATTTTTCAAAATGAGCTGGATCGTGGCGCGAAATACGAACCTTAATATCTTTAAAACCAAATGTGCCATAGAAAGTATCTACAATGTCCCACACGGCGAAAAATTCGGACTTGATCTGATCGCGCCGCGCGAAGACGTGGGCGTCATCTTGAGTGATGGCGAGCACGCGCGCTAGGCCAGCCAATTCACCCGATTGCTCGTCGCGATAGACCATCGTCGTCTCGCAATAACGTTGGGGTAAATCGCGATAACTGCGGGGCAGGGAATTATAAATCTGGGTGTGATGCGGGCAGTTCATCGGCTTAAGCGCGTAGAGCTTATCCTCGCGAGTGGTGATTTTGAAAAGTTCATCCGAGAACTTCTGCCAATGACCAGAAGTCTTGTAGAGGTCGGAACGAGTGATGTGGGGGATCGTCACCTTCTCATAACCTCGCGCCCGACGCAATTCCCAAACATATTGGTCGAGCAAATCTCGAATCAAGGTGCCCTTAGGGGTAAAGAGTGGTAATCCTGGGCCAACAAGATCAGAGAAGACAAACAAGTTCAATTCTTGTCCGAGACGGCGATGGTCATTGGCGGGTAATTTGTCATCATCTTTCATGATCCTAAAATCATAGCAGATTTTATCCCATGTCAAAATCATTGACAAATACATAAAGTAAGACATAATGGAATTGGAATAGATCACCAAAACCGAAAGGAGAAAATGTGACCAGAAAAGCGAATGAGAAGATTGTCGTGTTCACCTGTAGGACATGCAAGTGCCTTTACTCGGAAAAGACTGGCTTCAGCTTTTTGCGACGATTGAATCCTCGGGTTGCTTCTGAAGTCCTGGGTTTCTTGGAATTAGAAATGACAGTAGCGAGAATCGAAGAAGATTCTTCGTAAGAAAGCTTCTCTAGTTTTCCAACCATCAACCGCCCCAGCTTGTCGGGGCGGTTTTGTTTATGTTTAGCCAAATTCTCTCCACAATCAGCACTTCCATATATGGAGGTACTGAATTATAATGACTGTGAAAATTAAAATGAAAAGAAAGTTAGATGATTTAACAGAGAAAGAAATAATGGTGACTTTGGACACTCTTTACACCGCTGCCAGTGCGGTGCGTGGTCGGGCGGCAGTCAAATTATTTTTACGAGACCTCCTTACTCCAAGTGAGAGGATCATGCTCGGTCGAAGAATTATCATCGCGCGGATGATTTTAGCTGGCGAAACTTATGAATCAATTCAGAATAAGTTGAGGGTTGGGCAGGCGACCATTGGTCGCGTTCACCGCTGGCTTCGCGACCAACTGCCTGGTTACGAACTGGCAATTCGTGGATTGGAAAAAGAATTCGATCAACGTGCCGCTAAGTCTACCCCAATTTTTTCTTACGCTTGGTTAAAACAAAAATACCCGCTCCATTTTCTATTGTTTCCTCAGGCTAAACTGAAACACAAGTTCGGTCGGTATGAAGAATAATTTTGGATAAAGTCCACTTCCATATATGGATGTATAATATGGATGTAAGGTAATCAGTAATCAGTTCAATTTTTTAATTTTGAATCACTAATTCCTTGGCGCTCTCAAGGACGATGCTCGGTTCACCATTGCGGAGGGAGAGTTTACCCCGGATGGCGACACACTTCTCGGCCGTCAATAATTCTTTATATTGCGCATAAGATCGACTGAAGACAACGACTTCAATCCGATCGCTGAAGTCAGCGAGCTTGAAGAAAGCCATATGGTCGCCCTTCTTAGTGATGACGGGGCGGATCTCTTCAATGAGTCCAGCGATCACGACCGGCGCTTCGTTCTTCAAAGTCTTGGCGCGTTTGATACTGTTTTCTTCATTAAACTTTTCCCTAAAAGGTTCCAGCGGGTGACCCGAGACATAGAGACCCAGTAATTCTTTTTCCCAAATGAGTTTCTGTTGGAGGCTGGCCGGCGGAGCCGGGTCAAGTTTCAAGGTTGGGACGCTCTTCGGGTCACTCATTAAAGCAAAAACTGAGTCTTGATTGCGCGCCGGCGCGCCGGCGTCGCGGTTGTAAGTGAGGAGGCGATCAGTGTTGGCGAGGATGGTGGCGCGATCGACGCCGAAGCTATCGAAGGCCCCAGCTTGAGTCAGAGCCTCAAGTGACTTCTTGTTTAGATTGCGATGAGTGATACGTTCGAGGAAGTTGGGGAGCGTGGTAAAGGGTCCATTTTTTTTGCGATCAGACACAATGAATTCAGCGATCTCCGTCCCCAAGTTCTTAATCGTGTAGAGGCCGAAGCGGATCTTGTCTTTAACCACCGTGAAGTCGCCGAAGCTCTCATTGATGTCGGGGGGTAAAACGGGTAGTCCCATCCGGACGCACTCCTTGATGATTTCGCTAATCATCTCCATGTCACCGGCTTCGGCCGAAAGCACGGCCGTCATATATTCCGCCGGATAATTTGCTTTCATATAGGCCGTCTGATAAGCCACCTTACCGTAGCTGGCGGCGTGAGCCTTATTAAAACCATAAGCGGCGAAGGGCTCGATCAATTCCCAGAGTTCCTTAGCTTTGGCTTCAGTCAAACCATTTTTCACTAGACCCTCCAGAAGCTTCTCTTTTTGCGCCGCCATCTCTTTAGGAATTTTTTTCCCCATCGCCTTGCGCAATTTATCGGCTTCAGTCCAAGTGTAACCAGCCAGATGGATAGCGATAAGCATGACGTCATCTTGATAAGTAATGACGCCGAAGGAATCAGCTAGAATCTCTTTCAACCGTGGATCTAGATATTTAACCAATTTGGGATCATGTTTCCGTTTGATGTATTCGGGGATCATTTCCATTGGCCCCGGACGGTAGAGGGCCACCATGGCATTGATATCATGAATCGTCGTTGGCTTTAATTCCTTGAGCCACTTGGTCATTCCGGTGCCGTTGAGTTGGAAGAGGCCAATTGTCTCACCGAGAGTCAAGCGCGCGAAAGTCTTATGGTCATCTAGAGGAATCTTCTCGATGTTGATCTCACGACCATGAATCTTCTTCACTAATCGGATTGAGTCTTCGAGAATCGAGAGATTGCGAATGCCTAAGAAATCTAATTTAAGTAAGCCGGTGTCTTCCACGGCATACATATCATATTGAGTAATAATTTTTCCTCCCTTGGGATCGAGCTGGACGGGCACGTAGTCCGTGAGAGTGGTCGGGGCGATCACCACTCCCGCGGCATGAACGGAGATGTGTCTTGCGCCACCCTCAATCTTCATGGCCAGATCAATAATCTGTTTGACATCGGCTTCCTTCTCGTAAGCTTCTTTAAGTTCGGGTGTGAGTTTAAGGGCGTGTTTAATCGTCATCGGGAAACCTTGTGACCCAATGGGAATCAAGTTGGCGAGACGATCACCCACGGCGTAAGGGAAGCCGAGGGCGCGAGCGACGTCGCGAATGGAGCCACGCGCCATCATTGAGCCGAAGGTGCCGATCTGAGCGACCTTATCTTCGCCGTACTTCTCTTTGACATAATTGATTACTTCGTCGCGACGCTTATCGGCGAAGTCCATGTCGATATCGGGGGGCGAAGGGCGATCGGGATTCAAAAAGCGCTCGAAGGGAAGCTTGTAGAGGAGGGGATCAACGCCGGTGATACCGAGGAGATAAGAGACGAATGAGCCAGCCGCCGAGCCTCGAGTGTTGGTGAAGATGCCTTGCGCGCGAGCGTGATTGATAATATCTGACACGACCAAGAAGTAAGGGGAATAACCCTTTTTAATAATCACCGAGAGTTCATACTCCGCACGCTTTTTCACCACCGTCTGGTCACTCGAGTGTTGCTTAAGATAATCAGCGAGGCAAGCTTGCGTCTTCCGACTCAAGAGGCTGTCGTAACTCTCGCCTTCAGGTAGAGGATATTTCGGGAAAACCCATTTACCTAATTCCAATTCAATGTCACACATCTCGGCTACTCGCAGAGTGTTCTCGAGGGCCTCGGGTGTATCGGCAAAAAATCCTTTCGCGGTCGCTTGATCGATGAAAGAAAAATCTTCGCCGATAGCCGAGAAGCGTTTATTGTCATCACCATGATTTTGCTGGATCGCGACGAGCGTGTCGTGGGCTTTGGCGTCGTCGGGGTCGAGATAGTGTGAATCATGAGTCGCCACTAATGGAATTTTTAACTTCTTCGCCAATTTAATCGTCGCCGCCTTGATCACCAGTTGAGTTTCAATCTTCGGGTGGTGCATAATCTCTAAGAAGTAGTTCTCGCGACCGAAAATTTCTTGATGTTGCTTTGCAATCATTTCCGCTTGAGCCAGATTATTTTGTTGCAACGCCCGACCGAGTTCGCTCGCCATGCAACCGGAGAGACAAATAATCCCTTCGTGATATTGTCCCAAGATCTCCTTATCCATTCTTGGCTTGTAGTAGTAGCCTTCGAGGTTGGCAGAGGTGACGAGTTTGATCAGATTCTGATAACCAGTTTTGTTCTTGGCTAAGAGGGTAAGGTGGTAACGCTTGCTGTCGATGTTTGGTTCTTTATCATGGCGCGAGCGCGCGGCGATGTAAGCCTCCACGCCGATAATCGGCTTGATCTCATTAGCTAGACAAGTTTTATAGAAGTCAATCGCGCCGTAAAGATTGCCGTGATCGGTGAGAGCCAAGGCTGGCATCCCCAACTT
>CAZZED010000026.1:0-5226 GCA_964653115.1 uncultured Candidatus Saccharibacteria bacterium
CGGTGATCGCCCTTGGCGTTGGAGTGAGAAGTGTTGGGGATGATAAAACCAAAGGTAGGACGTCAAAGGTATATTCTGCGACGTTGTATATCTTTCAACCAATCCCACTCCCCTATAATTACAACCCAGGGCAGTTACTGGCGGGGGTGTAGCCTTTGGCCAGCGCCTCTTCCTTGGTGGCGAACCAAATTTTATTTTCCTCTTTAATCCTCTGCGCTCCCCCACACCACGGGTAATGATATTTAGTGCCATTTTTTGACCCCACCAAAGTCCCCGTCTTTGGATTAGTTGAGGTTGCTAATGAAGCTACTGAAGCTAACGAAGCTACCCTCTCCCCTGCTGGGCTTGGATTGTGAATCAGGACCGGAGTTTTGCTATCTTCAATCTTGGACCAGCGCCCAAGGCCGAAGCCAAGCACTCCCACGAGGATAATATTGATCGGGAGAAGGTAGGGCTTGATTTTATTTAAGTGTTCAGTTAGACTCATATTATATGGCGCATCGTAAAGCTGGCGGTACTGCTCGTAACCTTCGTGATTCCAACCCCAAGTATCTGGGAGTGAAGTTGCCTCATGGTGCCGTCGCTAAGCCCGGCGCAATCATCATTCGTCAACGTGGCACTTACTTCACCGCTGGGAAGAATGTCGGCTTGGGTAAGGATCATACTATTTTCGCTCTTACCAACGGCGTGGTCAACTTCAAGACCAAGCGTAAGACCAATTACGACTCGAGTCGACGCTTAATTAAAGAAGTTAGTGTGACTTCTTAGATTTCTCAGCCTCCACGATAAGTTGGAAGCTGGTCTTTGTTTCTTCATGAGCGACGGGGATCGTATGTGGACCAATCTCCTTAATTGGCTTCGCGAGCGTGATCCAATCAGCTTCGATGTCGAAGCCGGTCTGGAGGCGGAGCGCCACCGCGAGATCCTCCTTACTCACACCCTCGAAGAGGTGACCGAGTTCATTGGCTCGCTTCTGTAGGGTAACAGTTGCCTTCACCATTCCCGCGGCCTCCTTGGCTAATTTCGCTCGCTTCTCGGCCACAACGGTCTCGAGCTCACGGCGCTTAAGCTCCACTTGAGCGAGTATCGGCTTGGTGGCAATTGTTCCCAAACCACGAGCGATAATAAAATTACGACCGTAACCCGACTTGACTTCCTTCACTTCATATTGCTTTCCCAACTTTGGCACGTCTTTAAGTAATACAATTTTCATCTAGCTAGTCTAATTTTTCTGCTTCAGGAAGTCAATGGCACGGATCAGAACCGGATCGGTCGAAGTGGCAGTACTAGGAGTAGTGGTGGCCGATTTAACTAAAATATCTGGTTCGAGGCCGTTGTCTACCAAGCTCTTGTGCTTGGGGGTGAGCCATTTAGCAATCGTCACCTTGAGCGAACTATCATCAGTCACTGGCACCAACTCTTGGACCGAACCCTTACCGAAGCTCTTCTCCCCGATCAGAGTGCCGATCTCGTATTCTGATAAAGCTCCGGCGAGAATCTCTGAAGCCGAAGCACTTCCCTGATCAATCAAAACGGCGAGCTTGAGCTTGTCGGTGAAGACGTCATAACCGTAACTCTTATAGATTTTCTCTTCCTTCCCCGCGCCACGACTCTCGATCACTACTGGTTGGCCAAGAGGCAGGAACCAAGAGGCCATGTCGACCGCTGCTTCTAGTAGACCGCCGGGATTGCCACGGAGATCAATAATTAATTTGTCAGTTTTTGCTTGCAAGAATTCTCGAAGAGCTTCACGGAAGTTGTTGGCCGCGTTGCCGTTGAAGTTGTAAAGTCTAATGATGAAGACCCCTTCCTTCTCCTCGGTATCGAGTGTGGGGACAGAGATTTTAGCTCGAGTGAGCGTGATAAATTGATCCGGCTCATCGGCGCGCCGCACCTTCAAGGTCACCTTGGTGCCGATCTCGCCTCGGATAAAACCAACCGCTTTGATGAGGGAGAGGGTAGCCGTCTCATGGTCGTCGATCTTGATAATTTGATCGCCAGATTTAATCCCGGCTAGTTTCGCTGGCGTTCCCGGTAAGGCTGAGACGACCGTAAGCACATTATCACGCAGGTCGATTTCCATACCGACTCCACCGAAGTTGCCGATGATACTTTCCTCGAAGTTCTTCTTCTCCTCGGGAGGGAAGAAGCTGGTGTAAGGGTCACCCAAGGTGTCGGTCATCCCAGCGATGGCGCCCCAGATTCGCTCCTGCTTTTGCTCCTCCACTTCTTTAGCCGTGATCGGCGTCGTGGTTGATAAGTGACTATCAACGAACTTCTCATCCAAGATGTTCCAAGCCGCCCAGAAGGCGGAGAAGTCGATATCGGTGGGTTGAGTTGAACCTGGTCGCTCCTTGCCCACCACCACTCCCCCGCCGAAGGCGAGCGCGAGAAGGAAGATTGAGAGAACACTGATCCCCAGATATTTAATTACGCGAGTCATCATTATATTTTAGATTAGTCAGCTCATTTGTGCAATGGTATACTGAAGAGACTTAAATCATGCTTACGCGTCGCGAGTATAAAGGATTGGTGTGGATTGATCTTGAATCGCCGACCGAGGCGGAGCTTCGGCAAGTCAGCGCTGAACACAAAATTCATCCGCTCGTTATGAGTGAGTTGCCCCAACCCTCATTGCGATCTAAGGTTGATCTCTATACCGACTTCATCTACCTCATTCTCCACTTTCCTATTTGTCAGATTTGCTACGGTGAAAAGCCCGAAGACAATCTCGATACCGAAGAAATCGACTTCTTGATCACCACCCACTATCAACTAATCACCGGCATCAATGAGTTTGCCACCGTCTTCCAATCTAGTCATCTTGAAGATCGAGGGAAGGAGAAGACCCACGCTGGACTCCTCTTCTATCACCTCGTGCGACAACTCTATGGCGATCTCGCTTCGGGGCTTGATTATATCAACAACATCTTGCGTCAAGCGGAGAAGCGCGTCTTCGCCAACGAAGAGCGCGAGATGGTGAAGCTCTTGACGGAAGTCAACCGCAATCTTCTCGACTTCCGCTGGGCGCTTAAGAACCATCGCGAAGTGCTAGAATCACTCCAGTCGGTGGCGCGAGAATTCTTCGACGACGGATTCCACTATTATCTCGGAGCGGTGACGGGAGAGTATAATCGAATTTGGACCATGCTCGAGAGCAATCGTGAGACCTTCATTGATCTGCGCGAGACCAATGAGTCCCTGCTCTCCATTAAGACCAATGAGACGATGAAGCTTTTCACCGTTCTGGCCTTCATCTTCTTCCCCCTCACCCTCATCACACAATTCTTCGGTATGAGCATCCCTATCCCCTTCCGTGATTCGCCGGAAGCTTATTTCTATCTCCTGATCTTCATGCTAGCCGTCCTCTTCGGCCTCTTGGCGCTGGCGAAACATCGTCGATGGCTCTAATTCTCTACAACTCGCTCACGCGACAGCTCGAGCCCCTCACCCCTCTCCGGCCACCGGCAGTTAGTCTCTATACTTGTGGCCCCACCGTTTACGACGCCCCTCACATCGGCAATCTTCGCACTTTCGTCACGGGCGACTTGCTTCGGCGAGTCTTGGAGCACAGTGGTTATGAGGTCAAGCAAGTGGTCAATATTACCGACGTCGACGACAAGACCATCGCCGGCGCTCACTCCGCCGGGCGCTCGCTCGTCGACTTCACTCGAGAGTTCGAAAACATTTTCTTGGCTGATCTTGAATCGCTTAATTTACTCCCACCGACGGCCTTACCGCGGGCGACCGAATTTGTGAATCAGATGATCGCGATGATAGAAAAATTGTTGGCCCAAGGCTCGGCTTACGCGAGTGAAGATGGTATTTATTTTAAGATCAAATCATTCCCCAATTACGGCGTTTTCCAAAAGCCGGACACCGACGAAGACTTCGCTTTGTGGAAATTTCAAAAGCCAGAGGATGGCGACACCGCCTGGGAGGCCTCGTTTGGTAGAGGTCGCCCGGGTTGGCACATCGAATGTTCGGCGATGATCGAGGCCACTCTCGGTCAATCGATCGATATCCATCTCGGGGGCACGGATCTCGCCTTCCCGCATCATGAGAATGAGCGGGCCCAGTCTGAGAGTTTGCACCACGCGCTCTTAGCGAAGATCTGGCTTCATTCGGCGTTCGTGAATATTAATGCCGAGAAGATGTCGAAGTCGCTCGGCAACGTTGTGACCCTCAAGGACATTGTGGTGAAGGGCATTCCACCGCTCGCCTATCGCTATTGGCTTCTCTCGGCGCATTATCGGACGCTCACGAACTTCACTTGGGAAGCGCTCGCAGGCGCACAGAATGCTTATCAGAAGTTGAGAAATCAAATTGCCGATCTAGCCGAACTTGTGCAACACTCGGTGTCGCACAAACCGATTCAAGAATATTTAAATAAATTTACTGAAACAATTAACAACGATCTTAATTTGCCGGTCGCGCTCTCGTTGGTCTGGCAATTGCTCAATGACGCCGGAGTCTCCCCTGCCGATAAACTCTCGACGATTCTTGAATTCGATAAAGTGCTCGGTCTCGATCTTGTCTCGGCCACGACGCCCATCGAGATTCCAGCCGTCGTGGCTCAACTCCTCGTCGATCGCGAATCCGCCCGCCTTGCTCAAGACTTCCCCCGCGCCGATACTCTGCGCCAGCAAATCGAAGCCCACGGCTACACCATTGAAGACACCCCCTCCGGCCCGAAATTGAGGAAGATGTAATTATATCCCCACGTCATCCCCCTTTCATTCTGTGAGACGCCTGTCGCTGTTTTGGGGCTGTGCTACAATCGGAGGATATGGCGACGGCGACTGCCCCATTCTTGAAGACGCCCCTGCGGGTGCCCCCGCAGGATCTCTCGGCCGAGCAAGCCTTGCTCGGCTCGATTATGGTCAAGCCCGATGGTTTAAATGAGATCGTGATGATCATCAAGCCCGACGACTTCTATGCCGAGAAGCATCGTCGGATCTACAAGGCCATGCTCAAGCTCTTCGACAAGACCGAACCGATTGATATGATTTCGGTCACTTCCGTACTTCAAGGGGCAAAACATCTAGAGGGCGTCGGTGGCGCGGCGTACTTAGCGGAAATGGTAAATACTGTCCCTTCAGCCAGCAACCTCGCCTACTACGCTTCAATCGTGAAGAAGAAGGCGCAACTCCGCAATTTAATCGAATCGGCCGAAAATATTTCTCAACTTGGTTACAATGAAGGCGAAGACATCGACAACATTTT
>CAZZED010000027.1:0-2821 GCA_964653115.1 uncultured Candidatus Saccharibacteria bacterium
CGCTTGGTCAAGAAGCCAAAAATTTTCTTCATCCAACTCGGGGCCGAAGCGAAGATGCAGAGCTTGTCGGTGATCGAGATTCTCCGCCATACCAAAGTGCCCGTCGCTCACTCTTTGTCCAAAGATTCACTTTCGACTCAATTAGGTATGGCCGAAAAGTTAGCCATCCCATACGCCATGATTCTCGGGCCGAAGGAAGTAATTGATCACACCGTTATCGTCCGCGATATGCGCACCCGCTCGCAAGACGTCGTCGCCCTAACTGAATTAGCGAATTATCTGAAAACGCTGAAAAGTTAGGCCTAGGGGATTGAAAAGTGTTTGCATTAAAGCCCCGCCTGTGTTAGCCTGTCACCCATGATCGTCATCGAAGTGAAGAAGGATAATCCGAGTGAATCTAATCTAAGCGTGATGAAGCGCTTCAGCCGACGGGTTCAATCGTCGGGGATTATTCGCCGGCTCAAGTCGACCCGCTACGCCAAACGACCTAAGTCCGACTTCAAGCGCAAGCGCGAAACCTTGAAGCGCATCTCGCGCCGAGCCGAAATCGAGCAACTACGTAAACTAGGTAAACTGCCTGATGTTGGGTATCAGAAATCTCACTAAGCGTCCACCACCGCGACTCCCCTACGCGGCCATAGTGGATCAAGTGCTTGGAACTAAAGCTCAAGCTGATGTCAGCTTGGTTTTTATTGGCCCCGCTCGCTCCCGCTCGCTCAATCGAATCTATCGGAGTAAAGATAAGCCGGCGAATATTCTAACCTTCCCCTTCGATAAAAATGAGGGTGAAATTCTGATTGACCTCGCCACCGCCCAAATCGAAGCCCGTCGGCGCGACATCGCCTTCACTGATTATCTCCGTCTCCTCTTTATCCACGGTTTGCTTCATTTGAAAGGTTTGGCTCACGGTAGTAGAATGGAGGCACTTGAAGAGAATTATTGTCACCGGACTAGACGTCGGCACCGCGTCGGTTAGAGTTGCCGTCTGTGAGATCGTGAAGGGCACTCGCCAGCCCAAAGTTTTGGCGTTGGTGAAGAGTGACTCGCGCGGTCTCCGTCGCGGTTACGTTATCAATCAAGAAGAAGTGGGCCAAGCCATCCGCGTGGCGATTGGTGAGGCCGAGCGCCAGTCTCAGACAAGGATCAAGCGCGTCTTCTTGGGGCTCGGGGGGACAACCATGGAATCTCGTCTTGGCGAGAGCCAGATTGTGGTCTCACGAGCTGATGCGGAGATCACCGACAACGACATCAATCGGGCCATCGAACTGGCTGAGACAAATCTCTCCGACATGGCCAACAATCGGGTCATTCATACTATTCCCCTTCAATTCAAACTCGACGGCCACAAAATCCCCGGCCGACCAGAGGGGATGCGTGGGACCAAGCTTGAGGTTAAGGTTCTCTTCATTATCTGCCTCGAGCAACATCTCAATAACTTGATTAAGGCGGTGGAAGGCGCCGGAGTGGCCGTTGATGATATTGTGGCCTCACCGATCGCCGCGGCGCTCACCGCCCTCACCACTCAGCAGAAGACGGTCGGTTGTGTCCTCGCCAATATCGGCTCCCAGACCACCTCGCTCGCCGTCTTCGAAGACGGCATCCCGATCTCGCTTCAGATCCTCCCGATTGGCTCGATGGACATCACCAATGACATCGCGCTCGGCCTCCGCGTCCCGCTCGATGAAGCCGAGCGCCTGAAGCTAAGTGGCGATCAAGTCCTCTCCTTCCGGAAGAAGCTCGATGAGATTATCGAAGCGCGACTCTCGGACATGTTTGACTTGATTGAAGTTCATCTGAAAAAAATTGGTCGAAGCGGTCTCCTGCCGGCGGGAATTATTCTGACCGGCGGTGGGAGTAATATTGAAAATATTTCATCACTAGCGAAGAATGAGCTTCGCCTTCCCGCCCGCATCTTCACCCCCGTCGGTGAGAACCAGGGCCGACCGGCTCTGCGAGATAGCAATTGGCTCGTGGCTTACGGTCTCTGCCTCTTCGGCCTGGGGGGTGACTATGTTGATAATTCAACTATTTCCCAATTGGTCCGCCGGACCAAGCGCACCTTCCTCCACTGGCTCAAAGAATTGTGGCCGTAAAGCGCCCGTCTGGTTGCCTTTTCTAGCGGGTCTGCTACTCTTAACGAAATAATAATATGCCTAAAATAAATCCAGAGATTGAGGCGTTTGCGCGAATTAAAGTGGTTGGGGTGGGCGGTTCCGGCAAGAATGCGGTCAATCATATGATCAACTCCAAGGTCCGTGGAGTGGACTTCATTGCTGTTAACACCGATGCCCAAGATCTGCATCATTCCCTCGCCAAGCACAAGGTTCACATTGGCAAGAATCTGACCCGTGGCCTCGGCACTGGCATGAACCCCGAGATCGGTCGCAAGGCGGCCGAAGAGAGCGTGGAGGAGGTTCAGAACGTGATTAAGGGGGCGGACATGGTCTTCATTGCCGGCGGGGTTGGTGGGGGCACGATGAGTGGCGCCGGCCCCTTCGTGGCCAAGGTAGCGAAAGATTTGGGCGCGCTCACCGTCGCCGTCGTCACCAAGCCCTTCTTCTTCGAGGGGTCGCAGAGAATGCAGATCGCCGAACGCGCCATCGAAGATCTCAAGAAGGAAGTGGACGCGCTGGTTGTGATCCCCAATGATCGCCTGCTTGGTCTGATTGATAAGAACACCACCGCCTTCTCCGCCTTCGCCACTTGCGATGAAGTACTCCGCCAAGCGGTTGAAGGAATTTCTGATTTGATTACAACTCCGGGTATCATCAACGTTGACTTCGCCGACATCAAGTCGATTATGTCGAACGCTGGTTCGGCC
>CAZZED010000028.1:0-9391 GCA_964653115.1 uncultured Candidatus Saccharibacteria bacterium
GCGCACTAAAACTCTACAAGCTACAAGCTACAAGCTGGTCTGCTAATGTCCAAGCTCTCTCTGGCTCGCCGGCGAATTTAGCGGTCTATTTCGCGTTGGTACCTCTCGGAGGCAAGATTATGGGCATGTCGCTCGACCACGGTGGTCATCTGACGCACGGTCACAAGGTCTCGCTGACGGGCAAGGCTTGGACCCAAGTCGCCTATGGCGTTGATCGCGCCACCGAGCAACTGGATTACGATGAGATTGAGAGGATTGCCAAGCGCGAGAAACCACAGATCATTGTCGCTGGCTATACGGCTTATTCGAGAATTATTGATTGGCAAAAGTTTCGCGAGATCGCCGACTCCGTCGATGCGTATTTGATGGTGGATATGTCGCACATCGCCGGGCTCGTCGCCGGTGGCGTTTATCCCTCGCCCTTTCCTTATGCCGATGTGGTTACAACTACGACGCACAAAACTTTGCGCGGACCCCGCGCGGCGCTGATTTTTTCCCATTTGGACGCCGTGCTTCCAAATGGAAGCACGGCGTCCAAAGCAATAGATAAAGCAATTTTTCCCGGACTTCAGGGCGGTCCGCACTTGAATCAGATTGCCTCGGTCGCGGTGGCGTTAAAAGAGGCCATGTCGCCCGAATTTAAAAAATATGCCAAGCAGGTAATTAAAAATACTAAAGCTCTAGCCGGAGAATTAAAAAAGTTGGGTTGGCGTCTCGTTTCCGACGGCCCGCCCGGCTCGGGCGAGACGGGCACAGATTCGCACTTAATTCTGGTTGATACCTGGATGAACGGAAAAGGTATTTCAGGCAAAGAAGCCAGTGATCGCTTGGAGCAAGCCGGAATTATTGTGAATAAAAACACGATTCCGTTTGACACCCGTTCCCCGATGGATCCATCGGGGATTCGTTTAGGCACAGCGGCCGAAACGACGCGAGGGAAAAAGGGAAAAGATTTCATTGCGATTGCCAGAAAAATTGATCGGAGCTTGAAAAAGTTATCCGACTAAATCATTGATTTCCCCCATAGAATGTGTACAATGTAATTATGTCTAAAAAATACTTGTTTCTTGGTTTGTTGATTGCTTTGTTTATCACGATTCCGTTATTCTCGGGGGCGCAGTCGTCCACCGATGACATCGCGCGTCAGATTGCCGGTTTGCGCCAGCAGATCGCCGAGCTTCAGCAGAAGCTCGCGCAATTGCAGGGGCTGGCCGGTCGGCAGTGTTTTATGTTTAATCGCAATCTCGGCGTCGGCGCCAGCGGTCGCGATGTCCGCGAGCTTCACGCCGTGCTCGCGAAAGAAGGTTTCCCCGTTTTGAATGTTGTCTTAAACTCAACTGCGATTGAATCAAGGCCAGATCGAGACGATGACGATAAAGATAAAGATAAGAATAAGAACAAAAAAATTGAGAACGAAAATAACCGCACTGATCGTTACACCGAAGCGACGGCCGCGGCCGTGTCCGCTTTTCAGCTTAAATACAAGAGCGAGATTCTTGATCCGAACGGCCTCACGGCTCCCACCGGCTATGTCGGTCCCGCCACGCGCGCGAAGCTGAATCAGTTGTCTGGGTGCAAAAATGTTGAGCCGCCACCGTCACAGCAAGTTTATATTACACCAACGAGTTTGCCGCCGGCCGTCAGTGGTCAGACTTACACACAGTTTTTAGATGTCCGGGGTTTTTCATCCGGCACCGGCAACATCTCTTGGTCAATAATTAGTGGTGCTTTGCCGAATGGTTTTGATTTACAGAAACTCCCTGATCCTGTCGTCGCCTGTTCCCCTGGAATGATGAATTGTGGCGGTGTCCCTAGAACTTCCGTTGCCTCTCTATTTTGGGGTAGAGCGGAAAATGCCACTCCCGGCACCTACACCTTCACCGCTCAAGCCACTAATGGCACCCAAACTGCTCAACAGCAATATACGCTTATGGTTCGAGGAGCTAATACTGGTGGAAACCGCCCACCGACTATCTCCGGCGTCTCGGGTCCGACGACGCGCAATGTTGGCCAGACCGGCACTTGGACGGTGAATGCGTTTGATCCGGATCCGCCAGCCGGCGGAGGGACGCTCTCTTACTCGGTGATCTGGGGCGATGAATCCACCATGGCTTCCGGGGCGGTGGCCTCACCTTCGGCAACTCCGATTCAGCAAACCGCCACCTTCACTCACACCTACTCAACCGCCGGCACATTCACTCCGACCTTCACCGTCACTGACAACGCCGGCCAATCGGCCCGCGCCAGCTTGAGCGTGGTGGTGGGGCAGAATCAAACTTCGCCAATCACCGTCCTCACACCCAACGGTGGCGAGCAGTGGGTGGCGAGTTCGACCCGCGCTATCACTTGGCGCTATGACGGGGCGACGAGTGCGACGAAAGTGGATTTGTACTTAGATAATGTTTGCGGAAGTATTCCAACCTGCGCCGTTTGGCCAGGTGGACCAATTGTGTTGGATAAAAACATTTCTGCATTATCTACTTACAATTGGATTGTGGCGACAGATATTGTGAATAATCCAATCCGGCCGAGTACTTACCGAGTTCGAATTTGCGATGCCGAATCACAAACAAATTGCGACTCGAGCGACAATTACTTCACGATTTTGCCTGCAACGCAGTAATTCGGAAGAGCCCGTCTCAATTGAATTTACCCCACCCCCAACCCCTCCCCGAAGGGGAGGGGGGCGGTAACGATACCCCCTCTTTTGGAGGGGGCGAGGGGGAGGTGGAGGGTTTGGGTGGGGTCATTCTGCTTTTGTGTTAGAATCATTGTTTAATGATCGAGATTGAGAAAATTATCAGAGATTCAATCACTGGCGCGGTTGGCGACCTGAATTTGCCGTCAATCGATTTTATCGTGGAGCATCCGGCTGAGTTAGCTCACGGTGATTATGCGAGCAATGTGGCGCTTGTGCTCGGCAAGGAAATGAAGAAGAATCCGATGGAGTTGGCCGAACAAATTGCTGGCGTTCTTAAGATTAAGGTCGCACCTTTGGGGTCCCTTAAGGTCCGACCTTGGATGCAGAGTTGGTTAGAGCGAGTCGAAGTAGTGGCGCCGGGATTTATAAATTTTTACTTAAGTCCAAGTTTTTTCATCGAGCAAATCGGCGGGGGGTTGAAGCAGGGGGCTAATTATGGAATAGGTAACGCGCGGCAAGGGGAGAAAATATTGATCGAATACACCGACCCCAATCCATTTAAGGAATTTCACATTGGTCACTTGATGTCGAACACGATTGGGGAGGCGATCGCGCGACTTATTGCCGCCCAAGGGGCAGAAGTGAAGCGCGCTTGCTATCAGGGTGATGTGGGGATGCATGTGGCCAAGGCGATCTGGGGAAACGAAAAACTAAAAGCGAAAAACGTAAAACAATGGGGAGAAGCGTATGCCTTTGGGGCGCAGGTGTACGAGACAGATGAAGGTGCAAAAAAAGAGATTAATGAATTAAATAAAAAAATCTATAATCGCTCGGATGAAGCAGTAAATAAAATCTATGACACCGGGAAAAAAGTTAGTCTGGATTATTTTGAGACAATTTATAAAAGATTGGGGACCAAATTTGATTATTATTTCTTCGAGAGCGAGAGTGGGCCGATTGGCCAGAAGTTGGTCGAGGAAAATATTGGTAAAGTTTTTGAATCAAGCGATGGGGCGGTAATCTTTGTTGGTGAGAAATATGATTTGCACACCCGCGTCTTCTTAACCAAAGAAAAATTGCCGACTTATGAGGCGAAGGAATTAGGGGTCACGAAGTTGAAGTTTGAGAAGTATCTCTACGATCAATCGATCGTGATTACCGGCAATGAAGTGGCAAGTTATTTTGCCGTATTGAAAAAAGTTTTGGGATTAATCTTACCCGACTTGGCGGGGAAGCTCCAGCACTTGTCGAGTGGCATGTTGCGTTTGCCCACGGGCAAAATGTCTTCTCGCACTGGCAATGTGATCACAGCGGAAAGCCTGATCGAAGAAGTTAAGTTGGCGATTAAAGATAAAATTGCCACTCGGGATTTCGATGATGAAGCGAAGGAGCAAATAACCGAAGCCGTGGCGGTCGGAGCGATCAAGTATTCGATTCTTAAAGCTTCGCCCGGCCGCGATGTAATCTTTGATACCAACAAATCCATTTCCTTCGAGGGTGACTCCGGCCCTTATCTCCAATACGCTTTCGTCCGCGCGCTGGCAGTTTTGAAAAAAGGGGAGGAAGTAAAAATTTCTCCTAACCTCACTCCCGCGCCAACTGAAATTAATGAACTCGCCCGTCGCCTGACGCGCTTCCCGAGTGTCGTCGCTCGCTCGGCCACCCTCTACGCCCCGAATCTCCTTGTGACTTACTTAACCGAACTCGCCTCAACCTTCAACGCCTATTACGCCGGGCAGAAGATCGTCGACCCCACCGACCCCACCTCGCCCCACCACCTCGCCTTAACCACCCTCTTCGCCCAGACCATGAAGTCCGGCCTCACCCTCCTCGGCCTCCCGACCGTGGAGCGAATGTAAGACGTTCAAGAATTTAAGGAAAAGTGCTAGGATAAGCCGATGGAAGTTGAGAAATCTGATTTAGCCAAGAAGGAGGAAGAGATTCTTAAATTCTGGCAAGAGCAGAAGATTTTCGAAGCGACCCTCGCTAAACCCGCCCCCAACGGAGATTTCGTCTTCTACGACGGTCCGCCCTTTGCCACCGGTTTGCCCCACTTCGGCCACCTCTTGCCGACCTCGATCAAGGACGCCATCCCGCGTTATCAGACGATGCGGGGCAAGCGCGTCCTCCGGCGTTGGGGTTGGGATTGCCACGGTCTGCCAATTGAGATTTTGGTCGAGAAGGATTTAGGGCTGAAATCTAAAAAGGATATCGAGCAATATGGTCTCGCCCACTTCAATGACAAGGCGCGAGCCAGCGTGCTTCGTTATGCCGACGAATGGCAGAAGGTAATCCCGCGCATGGGGCGTTGGGTCGACATGGTGAATGATTACAAGACGATGAACCCGAGTTACACCGAGTCGGTCTGGTGGGTCTTCAAAACTCTGGCTGACAAGGGTCTAGTCTATGAGGGTTATAAGTCGATGCATCTCTGCCCGCGCTGTGAGACGACACTCGCCAACTTCGAAGTCAATCTGGGGTATAAAGACATCACCGACATCTCGGTGACAGTTGAGTTTGAATTAGTGAATGAACCTAAAACTTTTTTATTGGCTTGGACCACGACGCCATGGACTTTGCCCGGCAATGTGGCGCTGGCGATCAATCCACAAATTGAATATGTGGCAGTAGAAGGTCAAGTAGCTGGAAATATTTATATTGTAGCGCGAGCGAGAGTGGAAACAATTTTTGGGCCGGAACACAAAATTATTCGCTCAGTGCCGGTGACAGAATTGATCAGTAAGAAGTACAAACCACCGTTTAATTACTACCAAGGTTCGACCTTAAAGGATGCTCAAGGTCGAACCTTAGAATTGGATTCGGGTTGGCAAGTTTACAGTGCGGATTTCGTCAGTGCCGAAGATGGGACGGGGATTGTGCATATTGCACCCGCCTTCGGTGAAGAGGATATGAAGTTGGGCGAGGAGAAGCGATTGCCTTTCATCCAACATGTCACCCGCGACGGGAAGTTCAAGCCGGAAGTCACGGATTTCGCTGGTTTGCCCGTGAAGCCCAAAGAGGATCATCAAGCAACTGACATTCTAATCATCAAACATTTAGCCAAAAATAATTTACTGTTTGATAAGAAGAAAATCGTTCACTCCTACCCGCACTGCTGGCGCTGTGACACGCCACTCTTGAACTACGCCGCCTCATCGTGGTTCGTCAAGGTGACGGAGATGAAGGAGCGGTTGCTGGCCGAGAATCAGAAGGTGAATTGGATTCCTGAACATATTAAAGCGGGGCGGTTCGGCAAGTGGCTCGAGGGCGCGCGCGATTGGGCGGTGTCGCGTCAGCGCTTCTGGGGCGCGCCTCTGCCCGTCTGGCGCTGTGAGAAATGTAAACAAGTTAAAATTATCGGCTCACTGGAAGAATTGAAACAGAACATCAAAACTTCCGGCAATCAATACTTTGTCATGCGTCACGGCGAGGCGGAGAATAATGTGAAAAATGTTGCCAGTTCTGATATTAACGATAAATATAGTTTGACTGAACTCGGGAAAAAGCAGGTTAAGGAATCAGCGGTTGAACTTAAATCAAAAAAGATAACAAAAATTTTTGCCTCACCCTTCACTCGAACTCGACAATCAGCCGAAATTGTGTCCCAAGAATTGGGCCTCTCAACAGAACAAATAATTTTTGATGATCAACTGAAGGAGTTTAACTTCGGCAACTTTAGTGGCCGACCCTTCGCCGACTACTTGAATTTTGAAGAAAAGAATATGTTGGCCTATGGTGATCCGATTGCTGGCGGTGAGAGTTATCTTGAGGCTAAGCGTCGCTTTGGTAATTTTATTTATGGACTTGAGACAAAGTTTTCTAACGAATCAATCTTGATTGTTACTCATGGTATTGGACCGGAAGTATTGGCGGCTATTGTTGTTGGCGCTGACCAGGCAGATTCTAAAAGAATCATTGATAATTTTAATTCACCCTTCGCGTGTCCGCAATTACTTGACTTCACTCCCTTGCCCCACAACGCCGATTATGAACTCGACTTCCACCGGCCGTTCATTGATGAGATCAAATTGAATTGCTCGTGCAAAGGTGAGATGACGCGGATCGAAGATGTCTTCGATGTCTGGTTTGAATCCGGTTCGATGCCGTATGGGCAAGTGGGTTACCATGGCGCGGGAGATAAGCCCCCCTTCCCAGCGCAATTCATCGCCGAGGGAATCGATCAGACGCGAGGCTGGTTCTACTCACTCTTGGTTCTTGGAGTTGGACTCTTCGAGCAGAGTCCCTATGAGAATGTAATTGTGAACGGCCTGATCTTGGCCGAAGATGGACAGAAGATGTCGAAGCGTCTCAACAATTATCCCGATTTAAATTTAACCATAAATAAATACGGCGCGGATGCCATCCGCTTCTATCTCTTGTCTTCGCCAACGGTTCGGGCTGAAGACTTCGATTTCTCCGAGCGTGGTTTAGGCGAAGCGATGCGTCGAGTGATTATGCGGTTAAAGAACGTGCTCGCTTTTTATCAACTCTATGCCACACCTGAAGCTATTTCTACCCTAACCAAAGAATCAGATAATGCGCTCGATCTCTGGATCACGGCCCGTCTCGCCGAACTCAATCAAGCCGTCTCGCACGCCCTCGATACTTATGAACTCGATCGCTTGGGTCAGCCGATCGACAGCTTCGTCGACGATCTCTCAACTTGGTATCTTCGGCGGTCGCGCGACCGCCTCAAAACGGAGTCACAAACTCTACGTCGAGTCTTGATAGATTTAGCCAAAATTATTGCTCCCGTAATGCCGTTTGTGGCCGAAGAAATTTATCAAGTTTTGCGCGCACCGGAAGATTTAATCAGTGTGCACTTAGAATCTTGGCCAACAATTAATGAAGCTAAAGAAGCTAGAAGCGGTAAGCTATTAGAAGAAATGAAAGAAGTCAGACGGATTTCTTCACTGGCGCTCGAGGCCCGGGCCAAGAGTAATTTGAAGGTGCGACAACCTCTTGCCACGCTTTTTGTTCGGCAGTTTAGCCAACCACTTAGCCCAGAATTAATTGAGATCATTAAAGATGAGGTGAATGTGAAGGCCGTGGTGGAGAAGTCGGATTTAGCAACCGAGGTTGATCTCGACCTCAAGCTTACCCCCGAACTTATCGCCGAAGGGGAGAGGCGTGATTTAATTCGCCAGATTCAAGATTTGCGCAAGCAGGCCGGACTCAATCCGGGCGCTTCAGCCGTTCTCCTTGTTCATAACAGTCATGAAAAAAGAGAAATGATCGAGCGAGAGGCAACAATTTTTAAGAAGTTAACGAATCTCCGAGAGATAAAATTTTCCGACGACAGCCATGCCCCATTATCTTTATCAGACTGAGAGCTTCATCATTGGGAGTCGAGCCATTAATGATGGTAGTCGGTTGCTTGATCTTCTCACTCAAGACCTCGGTCGGATTTCGGTCTTGGCCCAAGGGGCAAGAGAGTTGAAGTCTAAGCTCCGCTACCGCCTCTCCGATCTCGGCTTCTTCCAGGCGAGCCTCGTGCGCGGTCGAGAATTCTGGCGGCTAGTTGGGGCCGAGTCCGCGTCCGATCTTAAGACCGACTCGTTGATCACTCTTCCCCAAAATAGAATCCTAATTGCCAGACTGGCGCTACTCTTACGGCGCTTCCTGGTCGACAATGAATCATCAGTTGATCGGCAAATTTATCCTGAAATTCGCTCGGCCATCACCTTCTTAACCACCCATAATTTCTCAACCGAAGAATTAGAGCGCTATGAGATCGCGCTCGTCTGGCGACTCTTGGCCAAGCTCGGTTACGGCCGGCGGACACCAACGCTCGAAGCCATTCTCACTCCAATAGATTGGAATCATGATTTGCTCGCGCTGACCGCCGTCTGCCAAGCCGAAGCGGTTGAGTCCATCAACGAAGCCTTCTACCACAGTCAGTTGTAATGTTATAATCAAGACCATGGATCAACTCGAGACCTTGAAGCGACAACTCTATTCCAAAGACAAGGCCCCCGCTCCACTCCCGCGCTCAATCCTTGAAGCAAGAGAAGACAATGCTACTTCTGGTTGGGGTGGGAGCCTTTTAGCAGAAGATAGTCTCGATCAGCCTAGACGAAGGTCGTGGCTCACGGGTTTCCTCATCTTGGCCGTCATCTTCTTTCTCTTGGCCATTACCTTCGCCGGCTACACGCTTTATCGCGGTGGCAATGTCATTTCGCCAGCCAATGTCGAACTCGTTCTCGATGGTCCAGAGACGGCCAAGGCTGGAGAGACGTTGAATCTCCAGGTTTTAATTGCTAACAAAAATACTACTTCACTTAATTCGGCGGATCTCATTATTGAGTTTGCGCCCGGGACCCGCTCACCCCTTGATGTGACGAAAGAGTTAACTCGCACTAGACTTCGTCTCGACACGATTAAACCCGGAGCTTCGCTCAATCAGACCATCAAGGCCGTGGTCTTCGGTGAGAAGGACGTAGAACAGCAAATCAAGGTTTCAATCGAATATCGGATTGCTGATTCCAATGCCATTTTCGATAAAGTTAATTTTTTCCGCTATCAGATTAGTTCTTCACCGGTGACCCTTAATCTCACTTTGCCAACGGAGGTTAATTCTGGTCAGACGGTCAATCTTGATCTAGAACTCGTCACCGCGAGTGATGCGCCGATCCGTAATCTGGTTGTAATCGCTTCCTATCCGCCCGGCTTCACCTTTACTTCGGCGACACCGCCACCGGCCGTGGGGACGAATATCTGGCGCTTGGGGGACTTGCCGTCTGGCGCTCG
>CAZZED010000029.1:0-5234 GCA_964653115.1 uncultured Candidatus Saccharibacteria bacterium
AACTTTTTGTAAAGCATCTTTTAATTTTAAGAAAGTTTTTTCGTCAAGCGTGAGCATTTTTCTCACCAACCTTTTGGTATCAATCAGACGTACCTGTGAAAGTACAGCACTGGCTTCTTGTCCCTCAATTTTTCCTAAATAGAAATAAAACTTGCCTTCCTTTTTCTTGCCAGTCAAAGAAACAGCAAAGCAAACATTTTTATTAAAACCACGAATAATAACGATCGGCCGATCAAAGTTTTTACCAGTTCCATCTTGCTCTGACCCGATATTGATTCCCAGTGAACACCACCAAACTTCTCTTTCATGATAAAACGGCGCAGTTTCTTCCTTGTGGATTTTCTTTTTCTTGTTATTCCATTCATCAAAGTCTTTAATCATAAAATTACTTTTTACAAAACATACGTCCCCTTTTTGTCATCGCGGATTAGGCGGCCGCTGTCGAGGGTAATCACGCGCCGGCCGAGCGCATCAATCACCCCCTTATTGTGGGTGGTGAGAAGAACGGTGGTGCCGATGTCGTTAATCTTTTTGAAAATTTGAATCACCTCAAAGGTGTTAATCGGGTCGAGATTACCGGTCGGCTCGTCGGCAATCAGAATATCGGGCTGATTAACGATCGCCCGCGCAATCGCCACTCGTTGCTTCTCGCCGGATGAGAGTTGATGGGGGAAGCTCCAAAATTTGTCTTGAAGACCGACAAGTTCAAGAACATGCGGCACATCCGAGGCCACATCTTTATCCTCGCGCCCCGCCGCTTCCATGGTGAAGGCGATATTTTCGTAAGCGGTTTTATTGGGTAAAAGGCGGAAGTCTTGGAAGACGCTCCCGATTCGTCGACGCAAGCGATGAAGATGACTCCGACTAAGTGATTGAATATCGGTTGAATTGAAATAGACCGCGCCCGAGGTCGGGCGTTCTTCGGCGAGAATCATTTTGAGGAGAGTGGTTTTGCCAGCGCCGGAATGACCGACGACAGAAACGAAATCACCCTGCTCCACCGCGAAAGTGATTTGGTCGAGCGCCAGTGAGTTGTCGTTGTAAAGTTTAGTGACTTTATCGAAAAAAATCATAATTTAATCCAACTTTAATTCCGCTTCAATAAATTCATCAAGTTCACCAGCTAAGACATCGTCAATCTTCGCCGTCTCGACCTCCGTCCGATGATCCTTCACCATCTTATATGGATGGAGGACGTAAGAACGAATCTGACTCCCCCACTCGATGTCGGCGGTTTTGCTAATATACATTCCCTGCTCTTTTTTCTGCCGCTCTTCCTCCTGCCTCTTGTAGAGCTTCGCCTTCAAGATGTCGAGGGCTTTCTCTTTATTCCTTTCCTGCAAGCGTTCGGCATCAGAGTGCGCGGCGAGTCCGGTCGGCAAATGGACTATCCGCACCGCCGTCTCCCGCTTATTCACATTCTGACCGCCGGGACCAGACGACCGCGAGAATTCCACCTTGAGATCGCGGTCGAGAATTGGGATGGTCTGATCGCGTTCGAAACGCGGGATCACTTCAACCAAAGAAAAAGAAGTGTGGCGGAGCTTCTTGGCCGAGAAGGGTGAGACCCGGACGAGCCGGTGCACGCCCGACTCTCGCTTCAGTGTACCATAGGCCGATTTCCCTCGCACTTCGAAGGTGAGGTTGCGATAGCCACCATGATCATTCTGGTTCTGATGAATCAAAAAAAGGTCATAACCTCGGCGCGCCACGAACTTGGTATACATTTCAAAGAGAATTCGGGAGAAATCTTCAGCGTCATCACCACCGGCGCCGGAGAAGATGGTGATGATGGCGTCACCCTTGTCATATTGGCGACCAACACCACCGCCTTCGGCTTCCATTTTTAGGCGTTTGTGCTCTTCCACGGTCGTCTGCGCCTTCACCTTATCAAGCCAGAAGCCCGGCGCCTGCATTGCCGTCTCCAGTTCAGCTATTTTTTTGTCTAATTCTTCATTATTCATTTTAGGGAGCCGAGAGTGGGAATCGAACCCACGTTCCTACTTTACGAAAGTAGTGTTCTGCCACTGAACTATATCGGCAAGACTAAATCCAGAATCCACTCTATCAAAAAATCATTAATTTCGCTATTATTTAAGGGTGACGGATCCTCAAAATTGGCCCAGCAAAAGTCTCTCCGAGCTTCTTGGAAGCTTACATTCAACCGAGCTCGGCTTGAGTGGAGTTGAAGTTTTGGTGCGCCAAAAAAAGTTCGGCCCGAATCAATTGCCCGAAGGCAAGGTCGATGGTCTCCCCACTATCTTCTTCCGTCAATTCCAGAGTCCCTTAATTTATATCCTCTTCATCGCCGGCGCGGTGGTCTTCCTCATCGGTGAACTCGTCGACGCCTCGATCATCCTCGGCGTCCTCATCTTCAACTCGATCGTTGGCACGATTCAAGAGGGCAAGGCCCAGAATACCCTTCTCGCGCTCAAGAATTTTGTCGAAACGAAAGCCACTGTTATCCGTGATGAAATCGAGATCATTATCCCCGACACGGAGATTGTGCCCGGCGACGTTATCTTGCTTCAAGAAGGTGAACGAATTCCAGCCGACGCTCGCCTCCTCGTTGCCAATAATCTTAAGCTCGATGAAGCCTCACTCACCGGCGAATCCGAACCGCGCCACAAGACGGTCGATGAAGTAGAAAAAAATATGGTCTTCCGCGGTACCCACATTGTCTCGGGCCACGGCCGAGCATTGGTGGTGGAGACGGGAATGAACACCGTGATCGGAAAGATCGCCAAGCAAATCGGAAAGATCGACACCGAGATTCCGCTCAAGGCAAATATTCGCGGTTTGTCTCACTTCATTATTAAAATCGTTTTTGGCATCAGTCTCTTCTTATTCACCAGCGGTATTCTCTTGGGTAAACCAGCGAAAGAGATGCTCACGACCGTCATCTCACTCGCCGTCTCCATTATTCCCGAAGGCTTGCCGATTGTCGTCACTCTTATCCTCGCCACCGGCGTCTGGCGAATGAGCAAGCGCAACGCCTTGGTCAAGAAGTTGCAGGCTGTCGAAGCTTTGGGTCAAGCGCGCATCATCGCCGTGGATAAGACTGGCACACTGACTAAGAACGAATTGGTAATCCAGCAAGTCTTCGTCGATCGGCAACTCTATGAGATCGGCGGTGTCGGTTATGAACCCAAGGGTGAAGTGACCGCAAATGGAAAAATTGTCGATCCGATTAATGAGTCCGGGCTGGCGCTGGCGGGTAAGATTGCCGCCTTCTGCGCCGGCGCCCGAGTGATGCTCTCCGCCCAGACCAACCAGTGGCAAGTATCGGGCGATCCAACCGAAGCGGCGATGTTTGTCTTTGGTCAAAAGGTCGGCTTCCACAAGGATATCCTGGAAGCCGATCTACCCCAACTGGCCGAGATCCCTTTTGATTACAAACTAAAATATCATGCTGTGATCCACGGTGACGCGGGAAAAAAGCTTCTAACTGTGGTTGGCGCGCCGGAAGTGGTGTTGCATCTCTCAACCAAGATCTGGCACGACGGTCGGCATCACCCGCTCACCATTGCCGAACGGACCGAACTCGAATCCACCTTCCATCAGCTGTCGCGGACTGGTCTGCGCGTCCTCGCCTTCGCCGAAAGTCATGCCCCCGAGAAGATTCTCACTCCTCAAACCATCTCTAATCTCGCCTTCGTTGGCTTCTTCGGCATTCGTGATGCTCTGCGAACGGAGGTCCCCGAAGCGATGAGACAGGCGCAGGCGGCTGGTATTCGGGTCGTGATGATTACCGGCGATCACAAGCTAACCGCCCAAGCCATCGCGCGGGCGGCGGGAATTTATCACGAAGGTGATTACGTCTTAACCGGCGAGGAGATCGATAAGCTGTCTCAAGCAGAATTAATCCGGAAGCTCCCTCGCACCAGCGTTTTCGCCCGAGTGACACCGAATCACAAACTCCTAATTGTGCAGGCGTTCAAAGCTCGCGGTGAGATTGTGGCTATGACCGGTGATGGCGTCAACGATGCCCCCTCACTTGTCGCCGCCGATCTGGGAGTGGCGATGGGAAGAATTGGCACCGAGGTCGCCAAGGAAGCCGCCGATATCATTCTCCTTGATGATAATTTCCAAAGCATTGTCGCCGCCATTGAAGAAGGCCGGAGTATCTACAAGACGATTAAGAAGGTAATCCTCTACCTCTTCTCGACCAGTCTCGGCGAAGTGCTGACGATCACTGGCGCCATCTTCTTAGGCCTGCCATTGCCAATTCTTGCCGCTCAAATCATCTGGCTCAATCTGGTGACGGACGGCTTCCTTGATGTCTCCCTCGCCATGGAACCCAAGGAGTCAGGCTTACTCCAAGCTTCATTCGAGAAGCCGAGGAAATACTTGGTCGACAAATCGATGATTAAGCGGATGGTAATCATGGCGTTACCGATGGCCATTGGGACACTAATCATTTTCAATAACAACCTGGGACCTGATCTGACTCGAGCTTGGACCATGTCGCTCACCTTGCTCGCTGCCTGCCAATGGGCCAATGCTTGGAATTGTCGCTCGGAAGATAAATCCGTCTTCCAATTAAACTTCTTCGGCAATAAATTCTTGATCGGCGCAACCATCATCGTGATCTCGCTCCAACTCCTCGCGGTCTATAATCCACTGATGCAAAAATTACTTCACACCACGGCGATCAGTCTTCGCGATTGGCTGGTGATTATCCCCCTTGCCCTGACAGTGATTCTCGTTGAAGAAATAAGGAAACTAATATACCGTCGGGGGAAATTGAGCCGGAGGAGAGAATCGGACTCTCGACCTCCATCTTACCAAGATGGCGTTCTACCACTGAACTACTCCGGCAATTAAACAAACAATGGATCACTGAATCCCGACGCTTTGGTCGGGACCCCGACTTCAACGAACGTCGGGGCTACTCCGGCAAACACTAACAGGAGGATATTAACACGAGTACCAAAATAATGCTAGAAAGCTTATTTTAAGCCATTTGCCAGCTAGTTGACTACCACACTATTGACAAACAATCAAGATTATGCTAACCTTACACACAAGAGACTAGGTTGAGCGTTCAGCCTGGCAAAATGAAGAAAGAGTGGAAATGAAGCTGGAGAAGTAACATGTTGAAAAACAAAGAAGACAACCTGACTCTGGACCAGTTGCAGGGCGACCTGAACTACGAACTGCGACAGGAAGAACTCGCCGCCGCAGTGGCCCAGATCATGGGGATGTAGCCCAGCGCAGGAGGGCGCGGCCGC
>CAZZED010000030.1:0-4286 GCA_964653115.1 uncultured Candidatus Saccharibacteria bacterium
GATGCGTTACCCGCTCGCCATTGGTCAAGGGAACTTCGGTTCCATCGACGGTGACCGACCGGCGGCGATGCGTTATACCGAGGTCAAGATGTCGACGCTCGCCAGTGAACTCTTGCGGGATATTGAGAAGGAGACGGTTGACTTCATCCCCAACTACGATGGGCTCCATCGCGAACCAACTCTCTTGCCAGCCGCGGTGCCTAATCTCTTGCTCATGGGTTCGATTGGGATTGCCGTCGGGATGGCAACCAAGATCCCGCCACATAATCTGACCGAAGTGATGGAGGCGCTCATCTATATGTCAGATCATGAGGACACCTCAATGGAAGACATTCTGCGCTTCGTGAAGGGTCCGGACTTCCCGACGGGCGGATTAATTTTCAACGCTGCCGATATTCATCATGCCTCGGCCTCCGGTCGGGGTGGCGTCTTGATTCGAGGGGAAGCGGAGATTGTGGAGACCAAGGCAGGTAGTCATCAAATTATTATTTCCTCCGTCCCGTATCAAGTAAACAAAGCCGAGTTGATTGTGAAGATGGCTGATCTCGTTCGCGAGAAGAAGGTGGAGGGGATTAAGGACATTCGCGATGAGTCGACGACGCTCGCCGATACGCGGGTGGTGATTGATCTCAAGCAAGGCGTCTATCCCGAGAAGATTCTAAACGCGCTCTACAAGAACACCGAGCTCGAGACGATGTTCCATTACAATATGCTCGCGCTCTTAGACGGTGTGCCGAAGCTCTTCTCGGTCAAGTCTATTCTTCAAGAATTCATGATTCACCGCGAGACGGTGGTGACGAAGCGGACCCGCTTCGATCTGGCGCGGGCCGAAGAGCGCGCCCACATTCTCCTCGGTCTCTCGAAGGCGATTGATCAGATCGACGCGGTGATCCAGACGATCAAGCGCTCGGCCGACACAGCGTCGGCGAAGGAAAATCTAATGAAGAAGTTCGACTTCTCGGAGCGTCAAGCGGTGGCCATTCTCGAGATGCGACTCCAGAAGCTTGCCGGTCTCGAGCGCCAAGCAATTGAAGATGAGTTGAAAGAGAAGCTCGAATTAATCAAGGAGCTGAAGTCGCTTCTCGCCGACCCGAAGAAACTGCGGGTGGTGATTAAGGGAGAATTCGTGGCGATTAAGGATAAGTATGGTGACGCCCGTCGGACGAAAATTATCCCGCATGGCGTGAAGGAGATCCGGACCGAAGATCTCGTCCCCGACACGTCGAACGTCCTCACCCTCACGCGCGGTGGTTACGTGAAGCGCACCGACCCCGGTGAATATCGGGCGCAGAAGCGTGGCGGTGTGGGCGTGATCGATCTCGATACCAAAGAGGAAGACTTCGTCACGATCTTCCTCACCGCTAAGACCCATGATGACCTCCTCTTCTTCACCGATCGAGGTAAGGTCTACCAGATTAAAATGTTTGATATTCCTGAAGGCAAGCGCGCGACCAAAGGTAAATCGATTATGAATTTCTTGTCTCTCGCGGATAATGAAAAGGTGACCTCGGTGCTCGCGGTGCCACGCGGGAAGAAGTCAGGGGCCTCACTTCTCATGGTGACGCGCGGGGGCGTAGCGAAGCGGGTCAGTGTCGCCGATATGAGCGACGTGCGTCGCAGTGGCATCATTGCCATTAAGCTTCAATCGGGGGATGAACTTCTCTCCGTGGCGGCGGTGGTAGCGGGTGAAGAAGCGATCATCGCCACTCGGGCGGGGCAGGCCATTAGATTTAAAATTAATTCCATCCGCGAGATGGGGCGCGCCGCCGGTGGCGTGCGCGCGATTAAATTGAAAACCAAGGGTGATGTGGTCGTCGGCCTCGGTTCGATCAGCGCCGAGCAAAAAGAGAATCAATTCTTGGTCGTGAGTGAGAATGGTTTTGGTAAAAAAACTGATTTGAAAGAATACAAAGTGCAAGGCCGCGGTGGGTCGGGGATCAAGACGGCCCAAGTGACAGCGAAGACCGGACCGCTCATCAATGCCCAAGTGCTCGACCAATCCATGACCGAGATCATCGCCGTCTCCAAGCACGGCCAGGTGATCCGGACGACGCTGGCCGAGATCCCGAACTTGGGTCGCCAGACGCAAGGCGTCCGCATCATGAAGCTTCGCCAAGGCGACACCCTCGCCTCTTTAACCTGCCTCGCCCCGGTGGTGTGATTTAACAGCCACTGGCGAGGATAGTCCTCGCCAATTAATTTATCCACTGCGCGGGGTTTGTGGTATATTTAAGGCAATCTCCAGATGCCTTTTTCTGATCCAAAAAGTGTGGTCGCCCAATTCCGCCTGCCGGCGGGGGTCGCGGTCGCCGACTTCGGCACGGGGAGTGGGGCTTATGCCTTGGCCCTCGCTCGGGCGGTTGGGCCCGAAGGCAAGGTCTATGCGATTGATATTCAGAAATTGCTCTTGTCGCGTTTAGCCCGTGAGGCGAAAGAGAATGATTTCCACAATATAGTGGAGATTATTTGGGGTGATCTTGAGCAAGCCCACGGCTCGACCTTGGTCGATGCGTCTGTTGATTTTGTTGTCATCGCCAACTTACTTTTCCAAACGCCAGCGAAGTATGTGTTGGTTAAGGAGGCGAAAAGAATTCTGAAGTCAGGTGGCCGGGTGGCGCTGGTCGACTGGGTTGACTCTTTCGGTGGTCTAGGTCCGAAACCGGCCGACGTCCTCTTGCCCGCCGACGCGAAGAAGATCTTCGCCGAAGTTGGTCTCAATTATCAAAGCGAATTCCCGGCCGGCGATCATCACTACGGCTTAATGTTCGCCTGAAATTTATATGAAAAATCTCTCCACCTTCCAACTCGTAATCCTAATTATCTTCGTCGCCTTACTTCTCGTCGGTGTCCTTATTTTCGCCGGTATTTTGCCTGGCTTCCGCGCCCCCACGGGTGGCGTGGGAGGTGAGGTCACCGTCTGGGGAACGATTCCCAGACCGCTTTTGGCCGAGATGCTCGGGCAATTCAACGATCAGCATAAAGATCAATTCACCTTGGCCTATATCGAGAAGGATCCGCAAACGATCGAGCGCGAGTTCGTGTCAGCCAAGGCCGACAACCGCGCCCCCGATCTCCTCTTGGCTCCCCACGAGATCTTGCTCGCCGAGCGCGACCGTCTCCTCCCCGTGCCAGCCGAGAGTTATCCGACGCGAACCTTCCTCGACACTTATCCGGAAGCGGGGAGAATCTTCTTGAATTCTTCGGGGACGCTCGCCTTGCCCCTCATCATTGATCCGCTCATTCTCTATTACAATCGCGATATCTTAACGAATGCTGGCTTGCCCACCGTGCCCAAGACGTGGACGGAATTCCGGACCAAGGTTGCCCCGCTCACCACCTTCGATCAGAGTCGCAATATCACCCAGAGCGCCATCGCCTTAGGCGATTATCGCAATATTCCCCACATGAAGGACATCTTGGGGATGCTCCTCATGCAAGCGGGGAATCCGATTCTCGATAATTCTGGCGTGCCACCGCGCTCACTTCTCGCCGAGACCTTCGGCTTCACTCTGCGACCGGCGGCGACCGTTCTCGACTTCTACGCCCAATTCGCCGATCCGGCCCGACCCAATTACGCTTGGAACCGTTCCCTGCCGGAAGCGAAGCAGAGCTTCAGTCGGGGGCAGTCGGCCTATTATCTTGGGCCGGCGAGCGAGTGGAGTGAGATCAAGCGGGCCAACCCGCGTCTCGCCTTCGACATCACCTTGCCACCGCAGAAAGACGCCGGGGTAAAAATTACTTTCGCCCGCGTTTATGGAATCGGGATCGTGAAGGGGGGCGCGAAGACGGCGACGGCTTGGGCGGTGATGCAAGCGCTCGCCGCCGCGCCGACCGTCAAAAGTTTGGCCGAAGTCACGGGGCTCGCGCCGGCGCGGAGTGATCTCTTGGGGCGGGGGACGACCGATGCCGTGGCGACGGTCTTCTATCAAGCGGCGATCGCCGGGCGGAATTGGTTCGACTTCGCGCCAGCGCAGACGAAACCGATTTTCGAAAAGATGGTCGACAGCGTGCTCACGGGACGTCTACCCAGCGTCACGGCGACGGTGGAAGCCAATACAGCGATGGAAGGATTAATTAAAGTAACTTATGGCGAGTAAATTTAAATCGTGGGGGGCGATCCTCCTTTTGTTAGCCATAATGAGTTTGCCGTTTTTCGTTACCTATGCCCAAGATGCGGTCAGCGCCAATCTGGTGCCGTGCGGGCAAAAAGCCAATTCCGAAACTGGAACACCGGCTGGTCCAGAGTGTGGTTATGTTCATTTGCTTGAATTAATCAAATATGTTTT
>CAZZED010000031.1:0-3068 GCA_964653115.1 uncultured Candidatus Saccharibacteria bacterium
ACGCCGAGAGACGTCTCCTCCTCGAATTGGCCGAAATCGGACTTGGGGCAATCGACACCCGTCAAGCAATTTGTCGGGCAGTCATAGTTGAAGCCGGGGTGCTTAAACTTGTTGACCCAGCTAAAATTGATCAAACTTTACTCGAACTCGATGGCACAGCCAGCAAATCTCGTCTCGGCGCGAACACGATGATCGGCCTTTCAATACCAGATTTTAGACCAAGAATTAACCCGCCAAGATTTACTTAATCGTTATGTAAGTTTGATCCAAAAATTTCCCCTCGTAAGTATCGAAGATCCTTTTGCTGAAAATGATTTGGCTGGTTTCGAAGAAATAGTTAAGCGCTTGGGCGAAAGAGTAGATATTGTAGGGGATGATCTTACCACCACAAATCCAGAGGAGATTAAAAAGGTGATCGCGCAACGTGGCGCCAATGCCGTGATCATTAAGCCGAATCAGATCGGCACGATGACGGAGACTTACGAGGCGGTGAAGCTCGCTCAAGGGGCGGGGTGGAAGGTGATTATCTCGCACCGCTCGGGCGACACCCCCGACGCCTTCATCTCCGACCTCGCGGTCGGCGTGGGGGCCGATGGCATTAAGGCCGGCTCACCGAATCCACCTGAACGCCGTGCTAAATACGAACGCCTAATTGAAATCGCCGAGCAGGAGATGCTAAGATAGATCATTATGAAAATTCTTTACGCCTATCAGACGGAGGGGGAGAAGGAGTATGCGGCGGGGAAGCTCGCGGGGCATGAGGTGGTCTTTCACGCTGGGCCACTCCAAGAGGGTGAGCTGTGGAATGGAGCGGGCGTGCAGGCGATTAGCATCTTCGTCAATTCGCCGGTTGGAGTCGCGGAGCTTGATCGCTTGCCCGATCTCAAGCTCGTGACCACGCGCTCGACCGGTTTCGACCATGTGGATATCGAAGCAGCTAAAGCACGTGGCATCACCGTGCTCTCGGTGCCGGCCTATGGTGAGCATACGGTGGCCGAGTTCGTCTTCGCGCTTCTCTTCACCATCTCACGTAAACTTTTCAGCGCCCACGAAACGGTGCTTAAAGATGGTTCGTTTGATCCAAAAAGCTTCACCGGCTTCGACCTCTGGGGCAAAACCTTGGGTGTCCTTGGCACCGGTCGGATTGGGAAGAACGTAATTAAAATCGCCAAGGGTTTTGGGCTGAAGATTCTCGCCTTCGATCTCTACCCCGATCAAGCCTTCGCCACGGCCGAAGCTATCACTTACACCTCGCTTGATGAGATCTACGCCCAAGCCGACATCATTACTCTTCACTTGCCGGGGAGTAAAGAGACGGAGAAAGTTATCAACGAGCAAGCGATCAATAAATTTAAGAAGGGGATGATTGTCATCAACACCGCGCGGGGTTCGCTCATTGATACGGAAGCTCTGGTTAAGGGGTTAAGGGAGGGCATAATCGCTGGGGCTGGGCTTGATGTGCTGGCCGAGGAGGGGAATGTGGCCGACGAAATGCATCTCCTTGCCTCCCCTCATCCTAAGGCCGAGGATCTAAAAACTTTACTCTTAAATCACTATCTCATCAATCATCCCAAGGTAGTCATCACGCCTCACATGGCCTTCAACACCGTGGAAGCCCTCCAGCGTATTCTCGATACGACGATCGAGAATTTAAATAATTTCAAGCTTTAATGAACTATCTCTATCTCATCATCGCGCTGGCAGTGGGATTAATTATCGGCTTCATTTTTTTCCGACTCCGTTCTTCACAGACGAGCGTTGGCGAAGAGAAAACTGATAATAGCTTCTTGCTCCTCCAGAATCAGCTTAATGAACTGATGCGCGTGGTTGATACCAAACTGACCGAGTCTTCGAAGACAGTGACGGACTCCTTGCGCTATCAATCAAGTGAGTCGTCCAAGGTGCACACCGCGCTCGTCGAACGCTTGAGCCGGCTCGACGAGGCCAGCCGGCAGGTAATCGGCTTCAAGGAGCAGATCCAGAATCTGGAGAACGTGCTCAAGAATCCGAAGCAACGTGGGATCTTGGGTGAATACTTCCTCGAGACCTTGCTCAAGAACGTCCTCCCGACCGGCAGTTACCAGATGCAATATCCTTTCGCCTACGGCACGTTTGTGTTTGCTGTCGTATTCGTTATGGATAATATTTTTCCAATCGACTCCAAATTTTCGCTTGAGAATTACAATCGCTTGGCCGAGGAGCGTGATCCAGTGGAGAAAGAGAAATTAGAGAAAACATTTAAGCAGGATTTGAAAAATAGAATCGATGAGACGTCGAAGTATGTAAAGCCGAGTGAGGGGACGATGGACTTCGCCTTCATGTTTATCCCCCACGAAGCCGTCTACTACGACCTTCTCGTGGCTCAAGTGGGGGCAGTGAAGGTGAATACCCGCGATCTCGTAGAGTACGCCTTCAAGGAGAAGCATGTGATCATCGTCTCGCCGACCTCCTTCCTCGCTTATCTTCAGACCGTCCTCCAAGGACTCAAGGCACTTCAGATTGAGGAATCAGCCAAAGAGATTCGGAAGAATGTCGAAGATCTAATGAGGCACCTGAAAACCTACGATGATTACCACAAAAAACTCGGCAATTCTTTAGTTACCACGATTAATCATTTCAATGCTTCGAATAAAGAGTTCGGCAAAATTGATAAGGATGTGCTGCGGATTACCGGCGCTAAGGTGGGGGTTGAGGCCATGGTCTTGGATAAACCCAATCTTGAGGTAGAATAGAGGAGAATAAACGAGTATGAAAAATTATGATAAAACCGGAGGCAAACAAGGCAAACCCGCCTTCCGCACGCCGTCGTGGTTCAAAAACGGTGGTGGTAAGAAGAATGCCTTCAAACAAAGCTTTCGCAAGCCGAGTGTCTAGGGTACAAAACTTCTACAACAAGAAAAACAGTAAAAAAAGACCGCCACGATGTGCGTGACGGTCGGGGGAATGGGGATCGAGACGGGGGTTATCTTGGGGTTGGAAGGTTACCCCCTCGCGCCTCGTCTAAGGGAAGCAGCGATGAATTCGAATTGACGAGCGATGGTTCTTAGTCGCTCGCGATCCACATCATT
>CAZZED010000032.1:0-2915 GCA_964653115.1 uncultured Candidatus Saccharibacteria bacterium
GCCTTCTTGGCTGATTTAGTGATCGGCATAATTAGATAAGTTAGATTAGCATGAGAATGAATAAATAAGCAAGATTACTACTTTTTCTTGTAAGCTTTATCGCGACGATCAATGTAACAAATAATAATAGACCAAGTAGTCATTACAAATATTTATTTTTAATTTGAGAAAAAGCAATAGTTACCCCATTTTGCTTCTTGGCAACTCTCAATCTCCTTTTGGCTTTCTCGGTCAATTCAAATCCAAAGTCAGGATCGCCCAACACCTCTTCAACCGCCTCAATAATTAGGGGTCTAAGTATATTAATGTTTTTGGGAGAAAGTAACGTTGGCATAATTAGATAAGACAGACTAGCACGAGAAACAAAAAGCGTCCACCAAGATGGCGGACGCGGTTGTGCAACACCGAGTGTTGCACAATGTGAATCTATGCGGAGCTTTTGCTCACAACGGCCAAGGATTTTCCCCCTTCTTGCGCCTATCATTATTCCATTGACGCGCCTGGGTTTCCCTTTGATATTCTTCCGAACACAAGGTCCGGAAAATGATCTCCACGAGGTCCGCACCAGTACGCTCACCCATTTGGTCCTTGACCTGTAATAGTTTGGCGATGGCCGGCGCAAAGCTTTTGCGTCGACTGGGGCTGAGATCCTTTCTGTCTCGTGTATCGTGAACCAACTGACACAGGCCGTGAACAACATGCGGGGTTATGATCGAAACATCCTCTTTAGAAAAACAACTCCAGGGTGACACATTCTCACGAAGCCCACTGACTAAACTAACGAGTCTCCCCAAGAATTGCTTCCCGTCTTTCAACGCGGAAAGCTTTTGAAACTCGGGCGGTAAGCGTTTTTTAGCAATGTGGTCATGTTCTTCTGCTGGTTGCTTTAGCTGATTACGCTTCAGTCGGTCGAGCAAAGAATCTCGAACTGGCCGTTGCGCCTTGTTTTGAAACATTTTGCCTCCCTTCAATTCCAAAGACCTTGTTCAGGGTTACTACAATTTCACCCACAAATTAAGCTGCTTATAGCCTATCAGATTGAGTATAAAAAGTCAAGTGCGGGGAGAGAGATCGTGCGCTAAGATGGAAGACATTATGATTGCCAGCTTAACCGGCCAAGTGACGCGGAAGGATGGGCACGGAATCGTGCTCGATGTTCACGGAGTTGGTTACCGCGTGTATGTGGTGAAGGAACATTTGGAGAAACTGCAAGTTGGAGCGGAGGTGGTGCTCTTGACTTACCTCGCCGTTCGCGAGACGGCGCTTGATCTCTATGGTTTTGAAAACGAGGAAACTCTTAATTATTTTGAATTACTAATTACCGTGCCGGGGATCGGCCCCAAGTCGGCCCTCACCATTCTCTCGCTCGCCACGCCGGAGGTGCTTCGGCGCGCCATCCTCGCCGATGACACTACTTACCTCACTCGCCTCTCGGGCATTGGCCGGAAGAGCGCCGAGAAGATTATCGTCACCTTGAAAGACAAACTTGGTGGACTCGAAACTGGCGAATCAAGTATGGTCGCGCAAGAAGTCGAAGCGCTGGAAGCGCTCCAGGCGCTGGGCTACACTCTCGCCGAAGCGCGCACCGCCTTGAAGAAGATCCCGGCCGAAGCGTTAGACACTGGCGACAAGGTCAAGGCGGCGCTTAAAATGCTTGGCAGTAGTCACTCGAAATAATTTATGTGGATCAAATTACGCGCCGGCTATCACTATCTCTGGGCGCTCGGGAGCGCGCTCTACTATCGCTTCCCCTCGCGATCGATCATTGTGATCGGGATTACGGGGACGAAGGGTAAGACCACGACGGTCGAATTGATTAATAATATTTTAGAATCAAATGGCGACAAGACGGCCATTGCTTCAACTCTGCACTTCAAAATTGCTGACGAGATTAAACCGAATCTCTTGAAGATGACCATGCCCGGGCGGGGGCAATTGCAGAAGTTCCTTCGCCAAGCGGTCACGGTCGGTTGTAACTATGCAATGATTGAAATGACTTCCGAGGGGGCGAAGCAATTCCGCCACCGCTTCATCGAGCTCGACGCCCTCATCTTCACCAACCTCTCGCCCGAGCACATTGAGTCACATGGTTCGTATGAGAAGTACCTCGCCGCCAAGCTTGAGATCATGAAGCAATTAAATCGGTCCACCAAACCAAATAAGATGATTGTGGTGAACGGCGACGACCGTGTGGCGCACCACTTCTTGGCCGCCCAAGTGCCGAAGCGTTTGGTCTATAAGCTGGCTGATGCCAAGCCTTACATCATGAGCGAGCACGGCGTGACGCTTCGCTTCCGGCGCGAAAATATTTCTTCGGCTCTCCCTGGCCTCTTCAATCTCTATAATATTTTAGCCGCCGCCACCGTCGCTCATGGCTTAGGCATTCCGGTCTCAATTATTCGGACGGCCATTGAGCAAACTAAGTTGGTGCGCGGGCGAATGGAGCGGATCGAAGCGCGCGAGATAAATCCGAACTGGCCCGACTTCTCGGTCATCGTCGATTATGCTCACACCCCTGATTCACTTCGCGAAGTTTATCAGACCTTCCCTGACCGCGGGCGGATTGCTGTCTTCGGTGGCACCGGTGGCGGTCGCGACACTTGGAAGCGACCGGTGATGGGGACGATTGCCAGCGAACTTTGCCGGCTCATTATTCTTACCAATGAAGATCCTTATGACGAAGAGCCGGAAGCGATTGTGAAGACAATTATTCGGGGGATCAAAAAAACGCCGTCTAAAATTATCATGGATCGGCGCGAGGCCATTCGCACAGCCTTGAGAGAAGCCAAGGCCGGCGAAGTGGTGATCATTACCGGTAAAGGTACCGACCCTTACATCATGGGCCCGCGCGGAGCGCGCCAGCCGTGGGACGATATGACGGTGGTGCGGGAGGAACTAGTGAAATTCCAAACAAA